>JBBQRY010000006.1:0-20818 GCA_038214335.1 Chthoniobacterales bacterium | reverse complement strand
CGATGACAGCCTAGGGGGGGTCTAAAAAAGAAAACCTCGCGAAGGCCCATTCCGCAATACCGACTGGCACCGTGTGCTGGCTGCGGGTTGCGTTTCCTCTCGCATCCGTAGGCGGGAAATTATTCAATAGGCGGCGCGATGAAACTCTCCTCTTTCTTGTGTGCCGTGCTTCTTCTTGCGGCGGGTGAACGTTCTTCTGCGGTGCCGGATGTGCGCATCCCGGAGGCTTTACGGGCATGGGAGGGATGGGTGCTTTGGGATCAGGACCATCGGGCGTGTCCGACGCCTTATGATGCAGCGGACAAGCCAATTTGTTTGTGGCCTTCGAGGGTGACGATGGATGTGAGTGCCGATGGAGCGCGGTGGACATTTGGGGTTCAGGTTTTCAGTGAGTCGTGGGTGGCGCTTCCCGGGGGCGGCGAATTTTGGCCGCAGGAGGTGAAGGCGGATGGCGTGGCCGTGCCCGTGGTCGAGCATGAGGGGTGCCCTCAAATCAAGCTCCCGCTTGGCACACACACGATTGAGGGCGGATTCCGCTGGCAAAAAATCCCTCAAAAAATTGCGCTTCCGCTCACGGCGGGGATGATCACCCTCACCGTGGATGGCAAACCGGTGGAGAATCCGCTCTGGGATGCGACCGGCCAGCTTTGGTTGGAACGCAACGCCTCCAGCGGCGAGGCCGACAAAGACTTCCTTTCCGTGAAGGTTTACGCCGAGTTGGAGGATGGGATTCCGCTCTGGTTGCGGGGGCAGATTGAGCTGATTGTTTCCGGAAAAAGCCGCGAAGAAACCCTCGGGGCGGTGCTCCCCGCCGGATGGAAACTCGCCTCACTCGAAGGACCCCTGCCGGTCGCTGTGGACGAGGAAGGCCGCATGAAATCCCAGGTGCGTCCAGGCAAATGGACCATCCTGTATTCCGCCTTCCGTCTCGACAACCCGAAAGAGTTCGCATTTTCCCCGGCGCAAAAACCCGCCGTTTCGGATGCGCTCATCGCGTTTCGCTCGCGTCCGGATTTTCGGATGGTGGAGATCACGGGGAGTCCTTCGGTGGATGTTTCCCAGATTGCCTTTCCCGAACAGTGGCGGGATTTGCCGGTTTACCGCTGGGACACATCGACGCCATTCCACATCGAGGAGCGGATGCGCGGCATGGGGTTGCAGCGTCCGGCGGGGCTGACGATTTCGCGGGAGTGGTGGCTGGATGAAGATGGGGGCGCGTTCACATTCCGGGACCGGCTCTCGGGAGAAAACCAGGAGATCTGGCGGCTCGATGCCAGTGCCGGGCAGGATCTCGGATCGGCGCGCAGCGACGGCACCGGGCAGCTTGTCACGCGCAGTCCAGTCAATGGCGCGCCCGGCGTCGAGATCCGTTCCCGGACCGTGAACCTTGAGGCTACGGGGCGGATGGAGCGCACGGGGGCGATCCCTGCCAGCGGGTGGCAAACCGATGCCGACGGGTTGCGGGTCACGCTGAACCTGCCGCCAGGTTGGCGGCTGTTTGCGCTCTTTGGGGCGGACTGGGTCAAAGGGGATTGGCTCACGTCATGGACGCTTCTCGATCTTTTCCTGCTTCTCATTTTCTCGTTGGGGGTTGGAAAATTGTGGGGCTGGCGCATGGCGGCTTTGGCGTTTCTGGCCTTTGGACTGGCCTACCATGAACCCGGCGCACCGCGCTTCATTTGGCTGTGGTTGCTTCTGCCGCTCGCGCTGCTGCGGGTCGTGCGCGACGGGCAGGCCCGCCGCCTGTTGCTGATTGCCAAGTGGGGGTTGATTGCGGGATTTGTGGTAGTGGCAGTGCCCTTTGCAGGCCGGCAAATCCAGCAGGCGATTTATCCCCAGATGGAGCGTCCCGTGCAAGCCGGCGACGAGGGCATCGTTGCACGCACACAGACCGTGCTCAACGAATCCGCCCCCGCCAATGTCCCACAAATGATGGATTCGTATTTGTCATCCGGACCCAAACCCCAGGCCCAGGCAAAAAAATCCAAGATCACATCTAACCTGCTCTACGATACCAAGGCGCGTATTCAGACCGGCCCGGGTGTGCCGGATTGGACATGGCGGAGTGTGGCATTCGGATGGAATGGGCCCGTCACTGCGGCGCAGAAAGTGCGTCCGATCATGGTTCCCATTGGGGTCGAGCGCCTGCTTTCGGTTTTGCGCGTGGCCGCCATCCTTGCACTGGCCATGCTCCTGCTGCGCGGCATCCGGTATCCCGCAAAGCCCTCGGGCCTGCCTGCCGCCGTCCTCCTTGCGCTCCTGTTTTTTGCTCCCGCAGCCTCTGCACAGTTTCCCGATGAGTCGCTGCTGAAAACCCTGCGCGAACGACTCGTCGAGACCTCGGATGCTTTCCCGACGGCCGCAGCCATCCCGCGCGCCACGATCCGGCTGGCAGGCAACCAAATCGAGATGGATGTCGAAATTTCCGCCGCAGTGCCGGTGGCGGTTCCGCTGCCCGGACGCCTCCCGGCATGGTCGCCGGTCTCGGTCGTGCTGGATGGAAAACCCGCCTCCGCCCTGCGCCGCGACGGCGGATACCTGTGGATTCCGGTGCCGGCGGGGGTTCACACAGTGAAGGTCACCGGGCTGCTGCCCGATGTGCCGGAATGGGAGTGGACGTTCCTGCTGAAACCGCGCTCGGTGGAAATCGATGCCCCAGAGTGGACGGTCAATGGCCTCTCGCCCGGCGGTGTGCCAGATCAACAGGTTTTCTTCACAAAAATCCTAAAAACCACGCCCGGCGAGGCGGCCTACGACCGGCAAGATTTCACCTCCCTCGCCGTGGTCGAGCGGAGGATTGAGCTCGGGCTTGTCTGGCAGGTGCGCACTTCGGTGACCCGGCTGTCGCCGACCGGCAAAGCCATCGCCTTGCGGGTCCCCCTGCTTGAAGGTGAGAACGTGATCACCTCTGCCGCACAGGTGAAGGACGGCGCCATCGAGGTGCGCCTTGGGGCGCAGCAAAAATCCTTTGCGTGGGAGAGCGAGCTGACCCCCTCGGCCACGCTGGCCCTTGCGACCGATGCCGCCAATCCATGGGTCGAGGTCTGGCAGCTTGTCGCCTCGCCGGTGTGGAATGTGACGATGAACGGCCTGCCTCCGGTCTTCGAGTCCGGAACCTCCGAGCTCGTCCCGGTCTGGCATCCTTGGCCCGGCGAAAGCGTGAAACTCGGCATCAGCCGTCCAGAAGCCATTCCCGGCGCCACCGTCACCGTCGAAAAAGCCCGGCACGAAGTCACCCTTGGGATGCGGCAGGCCACATCGGTCCTTGCCCTTGGTTTGCGTTGCAGCTTGGGCGAAGATTTTACCATTCGCTTGCCCATGGATGCGGAAGTGACCTCGCTCACGCTCAACGGCTTGGCCCTGCCTGCACGTATGGATTCGCGGAATTTGATCGTCCCCCTGCGCCCTGGCGAACAAGCCGTGCAAGTGGAGTGGAAAACCAATGCGCCGCTCGGGTTTCTCTCCCGCGTGGAAGAGGTCAAACTCCCGGTCGGCAGCGCGAATATCAGCACCGTGATCCGTGTGCCCGCCAGCCGTTGGGTGCTCTGGACGGATGGCCCTCTGCGCGGTCCGGCGGTCCGCTTCTGGACCGTGCTGGCCTGTGCCCTCCTTGGTGCCTGGCTGCTCGGACGGCTTGGTGCCTCGCCCTTGAGCACGACCGAGTGGATGCTTCTGGGGATCGGACTCACCCAGGTGCCGCTCCTTGCGGCGCTGGTGGTGGTGGCATGGTTATTTTATCTTTCCTGGCGTGGCAGCGAGAGCTTCACCCGGTTGAAACCACTGAGTTTCAACCTGCTCCAGATCGTGCTCATTGGGGTCACAGCCGCAGCCCTCTCGGTTTTTGTAGCGGTCGTGGCCGAGGGGCTACTGGGCAATCCCGACATGTTCATCTCCGGAAATGGCTCCACCCGCACCGCCTTGTCATGGTATCTGGCCAGAGGCCCGGAGGTGCTGCCCCAACCGCTCTGCGCGTCGGTCTCAATCTGGTGGTTCCGACTCCTCATGCTCGTCTGGGCCCTGTGGCTCGCGGCTTCCCTGCTCCGCTGGCTGCGCCTCGCATGGGTCAGGTTCAGCACCAGCGGATGCTTCCGCGGACGCATCCGCAAACCAGCGGCTACCCCGCCACCCATTGATCCCGCTGCATGAAAAGCGTAATCTGTGCGCAATGGTGTTGATGTCTTGCACAGATTCCCGGTTCCCGCTTTTCTCTTGCGAGCGCCATGACGCTTTTCCTTGCCATCCAGCCTCTTGAACCGACCTTTTGGACATACGGGTTCCTTGTATTGGCCATCCTTTTGGCGTTGAGTTTTGAGTTCGTGAATGGATTTCATGACACAGCAAATGCCGTAGCAACAGTCATTTACACCAACTCATTGCCCGCCACTCCCGCGGTGGTGTGGTCGGGAATCTGGAATCTGATCGGGGTATTGATGTCCTCAGGGCTGGTGGCATTCGGGATTGTCGCCCTGCTGCCGGTGGAGTTGGTGCTGAACATTGGTTCCGCTACGGGGTTTGCCATGGTCTTTTCGCTGCTAGTCTCGGCCATTCTTTGGAATGTGGGCACATGGTATTTCGGACTTCCGGCGTCGAGTTCCCATACGCTGATTGGCTCCATCATTGGTGTGGGCTTGGCCAATTCTTTGATGGGTCCGGCGCACTCCATGACGGATGGCGTCAACTGGGCCAAGGCGCAGGACGTGGGGCTCGGGCTTCTCATCTCCCCGATGGTGGGTTTTCTGGCCGCTGCCGGATTACTGTTGCTGTGCAAAGCACTGATCCGCACGCCTTCGCTCTATAAGGCTCCAAAAGGAAAAACCCCGCCACCGCTCTGGATTCGAGGGATTCTGATTCTCACCTGCACCGGAGTGAGCTTCGCGCATGGCTCAAATGATGGTCAGAAGGGCATGGGGCTGATTGTTCTCATCCTCGTAGGCATTCTCCCGGGAACTTATGCCCTCCGAATGTCCGCAACCCCCGACAATCTCACCGCCGTCGTCGCTTCCGCAAAAACCCTCGAAGGACGCTTCCGCGCAGAGGCTCCCGGTGTCGAACTGACGAACGAAGAAGAGGGCTCGGTCCTCACGGAGTTCATTAAACCATCGGGAAAAGTCAGCCCAAAAGTCGTTGCCGCTTTGGCCAAGGAGAGCGCGAACGTTTGCCGCCGCTTGGAGAATGTGCAAACGCTGGAGGGCGTGGACCCCGCAGACCGCGGCGCACTCCGTGCGGATCTGTTCCTGCTCACAAAGGCCGTTTCCAAAATCCAAAAATCGGGAGGTTTCTTGACTGCACCGGATATTGCGGCAGCCGCTGAACTTCGTAGGCACGGGGCGGAGCTGACGAATTTTATTCCAGCATGGGTGAAATACGCCGTAGCTCTGGCTTTGGGCTTGGGGACGATGATCGGCTACAAACGCATCGTGGTTACGGTTGGCGAGCGGATTGGCAAAGACCACCTCACGTATGCGCAGGGCGGTGCCGCAGAGCTCGTTGCCATGTGTACCATCCTCACTGCGGACCGGCTCGGATTGCCTGTGAGCACAACCCACGTGCTCTCCTCCGGCGTGGCTGGAACCATGGTCGCCAACAAATCTGGACTCCAAATGCGCACGGTGCGCAATATTCTCATGGCATGGATCCTGACCCTTCCAGTCTGCATTTTTCTGGGGGCACTGCTTTTTGCATTCGGACTCAATCTCATTGCCCTGCTCCGCCTGAACTGAGTTCCAATTTCTTGTGCTGCTCCCCACCAAACCCGGAAACAAAATGCCCCCTCCCTCCGCCGAACTCCTCGCAAAATGCGCGGCGCTTCCCGTGCGCGAGGTTTCAGCCAGTTTTCGACCCGGAGACCGGGGACGCTCCGGCGCTCCCGCTCGTTGTTGGTCACCAGCGTGCATTCGGTGTGCGGGCAACTGCTTTTTCTATTCTGAAGAATTCAGCCTCTCCAGCAGCGCGGAACAGCGGTCGGTGGCGTCGTTGTTGCGCACGGCGAGCGAGAGGGCTTGGGGTTGGCCGACGAGCACGACAAACTGCCGTCCGCGCGTGAGGCCGGTATAGATCAGGTTGCGTTGGAGGAGGAGGAATTGCTGGGTGGCGAGGGGGATGACGACGGCCGGAAATTCCGAGCCTTGGCTTTTGTGGATCGTGATGGCATACGCGGGCGAGAGTTCGTCGAGTTCACCGAAATCATAGACAACCTCGCGGTTGTCGATCCCGACCACCAGTTCACGTTCGTCGAAATCGATCCGCAGCACCTGCCCGATATCGCCATTGAAGACCTCCTTGTCGTAATTGTTGCGGGTTTGAATGACTTTGTCGCGGGGCCGGAATTCCCATCCGAATTTCTCAATGACCACCTCGTTGGTGCGGGCTGGGTTGAGTGCCTCCTGGAGCAGGCGGTTCATCTCACGAGCGCCAAGCGAACCGCGGTTCATCGGGCAGAGCACCTGCACGTCACGGATGGCGTCGACTCCGAGTTTCTTGGGAATGCGCGACTTCACGAGCTCGATCACCGTGGATTGAATCGCCTCGGGATCCTCGCGTTCGAGGAAAAAGAAATCCGAATCTGAAGCGGCCACGGGAAGGTCACCGTGGTTGATCCGGTGGGCGTTCGTGATGATCGCGCTTGCTGCCGCCTGCCGGAAGACCTCGGTGAGCCGCACGGTGGGCACGACCCCGCTGCGGATGATATCCGCCAGCACCATGCCGGGGCCGACGCTCGGGAGTTGGTCCACATCGCCGACCAGCAGGAGGTGCGCACGGGGAGGCAGGGCCGCCAGCAACTTGCTCATCAGCGGCACATCGATCATCGAGGATTCATCCGCCACAAGCAGGTCGCAATCGAGCGGCGATCCGGCATGGCGTGCGGCCTTACCTCCCAACTGAAGCTCGATCAAGCGGTGGATGGTTTTTGCCGGGAGTCCGGTCGTCTCGCTGAGCCGCTTAGCCGCGCGGCCGGTGGGCGCACAGAGAAGGCATTTCACCTTCTTGGCCCGCAGCACGAGAAGGATCGCCCGCACCAGCGTGGTTTTGCCAACGCCGGGCCCGCCGGTGATGACGAGGGCGCGCGATGCCAGCGCCCGCCGCAGGGCGGCTTCCTGGCTCTCGGCAAGGGGATGGCCGGATTTCTCGCGCACCCACTCGACGGCTTTTGGAATGTCGATTTCGGGGTAAGCTGCGGGACGGGCAGCAAGCGAACGCAGCAGCTCGGCGATGCGTTTTTCGGCGTGAAGCAAAGGTGGCAAATAAACCAAATCCCGCCCGCCAATCGACTCAGCGATCACATCGCGATCACACAACATGCGCTCCAGCGCCGCGATCACAGCCTGATCATCGACCTCCAACAGCGCGGAGGTGCGGGCGATCAGCGGTCCGCGCGGCAGGGCGCAGTCGCCACTCCCGGTCGCCTCCGCCAGCGTGTGCGCGAGTCCGGCCCGTGCGCGGAGGATCGAGTCCTTAGGGATGCCCAGCCGGGACGCGATGCCATCCGCCGTCTTGAATCCAATACCCGGAATGTCCCTCGCCAGCGCAAACGGATTGGAACGCACGGTTTCAATGGCATCCTCTCCATAGGCCTTGTAAATCCGTGCCGCACGGCTGGTGCCGACCCCATGGCTGTGGAGGAAGACCATAATTTCGCGCACGACTTTTTGCTCCGCCCATGCGGCCTTGATGGTTTTGCGCCGCCCCGTCCCAATCCCCGGCACCTCCTCCAAGCGCGCGGAAAACTGATCGATAATCGTGAACACGTCTTCCTTGAACTTCGCAACGAGCTTTTTTGCATAGACCGGCCCAATCCCTTTGATCAGTCCGCTGCCGAGGTATTTTTCGATGCCCTCCTGCGAAGTCGGTGGACTGCACTGAAGAAAGTGCGCCTTGAGCTGCAAGCCATGGTCGCGGTCCCTGACCCAGACTCCCTGAGCCGTGATCCACTCCCCAGCGGTGACGGTCGGGAGATTTCCGACAACCGTGACCAAATCACGCCGTCCTTTCACCTGAACGCGGAGCACCGCAAATCCGGAATCCTCGCTGTGAAAGGTTACCCGTTCGATCAACCCGGAAATTCCATCCTGCGGGTCCGCTGGAGCAGGATCGCGCACGGCGGGAGAACTCAGGCGGTCAAGAACCGGAATGCCCGATCCGAAAACCCAGGAAGCCCCTCGTGTCCGAAGTCCTGATAAATCGCGCAGTCCTTTTCACAAGCCAGATTGTTATAGACCGCAAACTGGGTGGAAGGCGGGCAGATATTGTCCATCAGCGTCAGCGCCATGAGCGTTTTGGCGCGGATGCGTGGAGCCAAGTGGTGGACGTCAATATAACCGAGCGTCGTAAAGATTTCTTCCTCGCGTTCATGCAGCGGATCAAACGCCCGCATGTAGGTGCGCAGCTCGCTGTAGGCGTCCTTAAACAGATCCATCTCCCAAATCCGCTTGTAGTCGCTCAGGAAGGGGAACATCGAAACGCATCGCGTGATGCGGGGTTCCAGCGAGGCGCAGGCAATGGAAAGGGCCCCACCCTGCGAGCCTCCCATGCATCGCAGATCGTTCACGCCCTCAAAACTTTCCACCACACGGGCCAATTGGACGGTATCCAAAAATATCTGTCGGAAGAGCAACTTGTCGGGCGATTCATCGAGGCCACGGATGATATGCCCGTGGTGGGTATTTCCACGCACTCCGCCGATGTCCTCGCTGCGCCCGGCTTGTCCACGACAGTCCATCGCGGCCACCGTCATTCCCTGAGCGACGAATGGAAGCTTATCCGACCAGTCGCCGCTGTTCCCGGTGTATCCATGGAATTGGAGCAAGCCCGGTCCCGCTTCCGAGGGCTTGGACGGACGCAGCAGCTTCGCGTAAATCCGTGCTCCACCGATGCTGCGGAAAAACAGATCAAATGTCTCAACACCCTTCGCCCCGAGCGCATCGGCCGGAATCAGCTCCAGCTCCGGATCGATTCCATCCAGCTCGGCAAGCGCCCGTGTCCAGTAGTCATCGAAATCCGATGGCTTGGGATTGATGCCGGTGTAGGACCGCAGTTCGTGGAGAGGTTTGTCGAGGACGGGCATGAAATCAGGGAAGGATGTCGAGTAGCGGTTTTGGGAAGATGCCGAGGATCAAAATGAGGGCTGCGAGCACGAAGGCGATGAACCCTGTAACGGGCGAGACGGAAATCGGCGCGGCCTCGGCAGGCACAGGCTGCCAATACATCGCCCGCACGACCTTGAGGTAGTAGTAAAACCCGCAGGCCACGGTCACGACACCCACGGCGACCAGCGCGTAATTGTGCTGCTGCATGGCTGTCTCGAAGATGAAGAACTTGCCAAGGAATCCGACCGTGAATGGCAGGCCAGCGAGCGAGAGCATCGAGATCAGCATCGCCAAAGCCAGAGCCGGCGAGCGGCGGCCAAGCCCGTTGAAATGCGAGATGTCGTCTCCGCCGGTGGCCATAGAGACCGGAATGAGGACCAGAAACGCGAGGAACGTCATGAGCAGGTAGCCCGCAAGGTAGAACACAATCGCGCGCCCGGCATCGCCGGTTCCGAAACTCGCCACGCCCATGAGCAGATACCCCGCATGGGCAATGCTCGAATACGCGAGGAGCCGCTTGAGATTGAGCTGCGGCATGGCAGCAAGGTTTCCGTAAATGAGCGTGAGACCGGCCACCACCTGAAGCGTGAGCCGCAATTTGACTTGGAGTTCGGTTGCGGCGAGAAAAGGCTCGATCACGCGCAGAAGCACGACAAAGCCCGCAGCTTTCGAGGCCACCGAGAGAAACGCCGTCACGGGCGTCGGCGCACCTTGGTAAACATCCGGCACCCAGAATTGAAAGGGAGCGGCAGCGACCTTGAACCCCAGCGCCACCAGCACAAGGGCGAGTCCGAATGTGAGCGGCAGAAGCATGTCCTGCGGCGTGAGACCTAGGTTGAGCGAAATGGCGGCAAGGTTCGTCGTGCGCATGATTCCGAAAATCCACGCAATGCCATAGACAAGGAATCCGGTCGAGAGCGCCCCAAGGATCAGGTATTTCGTGCCGGCCTCAAGGCTGGCAGAACTCCGGCGCATGTAGGCGACCTGGATATAAAAAGAAATCGTCACCAGCTCGAGCGCACAGAAAATCATCACGAAATCCGCTGCGGAAGCCATCCACATGAGCCCTGCACAGGTGAAGATCGGCAGCACAAAGAACTCGCCCAGTCCGGCTCCCGGTTTGGAACTCGGAATGAATTGCTCGACGACCGGCGAGAAATCCAACGCGAGCACAAGCGTCAAAATCGTTGCCACCAGCGCAAACCGTTTAAAGAACAACCCAAGGGCATCGTTCGAGTAGAAATTCGTGTATTCGGCCGGAAGCGGGCGGATGTAAAACGAAAGCACGAACACGAAGATCAGACCGACGATTCCGCCGTAAGCGAGCACTCGCTTGTCTTCTTTGACGTAGAACGAATCCGCCATGAGCAGGAAGATGCCGAGGCAGACAACAGAGATTTCCAGAGCAAGAGCAGAGATCATATCGAGGCGGTCTGGATGAGTTTGATCAGGAGTTGGGGCAGAAACCCGGTGAGGAGCATGATCACAATGAGAGACACAATCGCAAAACGCGGAGAACCGGCGATGTCCGACAACCCGGCCCACCGGTCATTCATCGGACCAAAGAAAATTTTCCGATAAGCACGCAGCATGTAAACCGCCGAAATCACCACTCCCCACACCGCACAGAAGGTCGCGATCTGAAAATTGTTGAGCCGGAAAATCTCGCGTCCTTCAATCGACATCATCGTGGGAACGCCCGCAACAAACGAGCCAAAGAAAATAAGAAGCTCACCCGCAAATCCGACAAACCCCGGCAGCCCGATGGCCGCAAAAGCCGCAAATCCAAAAAGGAGTCCGAATTTCGGCATTTGCTTGCCGAGTCCACCCAGCTCTGCAAAATCCAGTGTTCCCGTGCGTTCCCTCAGCTCGCCACTGAGCGCGAAGAGCGCCGCAATCGAGAGTCCGTGTGCGAACAGCATCAGCGCCGCGCCCGTGAGGCTCAGGTTGGTCATGGCGGCAAAGCCGAGAAAGATATACCCCATGTGCATGACGCTCGAGTAACCGAGCATGGTATCGAGCTTGCGCTGCGCAATGGTCACGTAGCCGACATACAGGATGTTTCCCACCAGCGCGATGAGCAGCAGGTTAGAAAATGCGGCGATCGACTCCGGAAAAATTGGTGCCGCGATGCGCAGCAAACCGTAAAGTCCGAACTTCTTGAGCACTCCTGCATGGAGCATGGCTGCCGGAGGCGGAGCACTCGCATAGGCCTGCGGAGCCCATGTGTGAAAAGGAAACAGCGAGACCAAAATCCCAAAGCCCAGCAAGAGGAGCAGATAGACCCAGTGGCCCTGCGGAAGGTATCCGTTCTCGCTCATGAGAATAATCTGTCGCAAATCAAACGTGCGCATTCCGTCGGGTTGCATGAGGAACAGTCCAATAAGTCCCAGCAGAAGGATGAAGCTGCCGAGCGCCAGGTAGATCGTGGCCTTCCACGCTGCGGCCTGACGGTCGCCAGTGCCCCAGATGCCGATGAGCAGGAACGTCGGGATGAGCGCCAGCTCGTGGAACATGTAAAAGAAGAACAGGTCAATCGAAGCAAACGCCCCCATGCCGCCCGCCGAAATAAACAGCAGACACGCATAAAACCAGGACCCGTTTTTTTCCGGCGTGCGCGTCACTACCACCGCTGCAAGGGTCACAATCGCCGTCAGCAGCAGGAGCAGCAGGCTCAATCCGTCCGCCCCAAGCGTGAAAAAGATCCCCAGTCCCGCGATCACAGGCATCGGCATAGACGACTCAAATTGGTACCCCCCCGTGGCGATCGAGTAGTTGAAGAGCAGGACGCCCGTAAAGACAAGGTTGGCAATCGCAGCCACCAAGGCGGTCTTCCGCGCATGGAGGCCGAGCATAATGAAGCCCGCCGCGACCAGCGGAACAAGGATCAGGAACAGGAGCGGGCTGATGAGACTCATCGGAAAATCATGAGGTAGAGGATGCCGACGACTCCGGCTCCAAAGAAAAATGTGTAGGCTTGGATGTTGCCGATTTGGAGGAATCGCAGCACAAACCCGGTCGCCCATGTCAGTTTGCTTGGCACCTGCACGATGAAGAGGTCCACCACCCAGCGATCCGCCCAGGAGAGCACCGCCGCGCCGCCATCTTGCACATACTTCACCATCCAAGCATACAGGTTGTCAATATAGAGCCGGTTGGCAAAGAACGGGATCGAAACGGGATCTTTCTCGGCGCGGCCGTAGAGCAGGTAGGCACCAAGGACGCCTGCGGCAAAAAGGACCAGCAGCACCGGATGCAGGACGTGGGGCACGTGTGTAGGTTCCAGCACATGAAAGAACCGGCTCTCAATGAAAGGATACCCTGCAATGACCGCTGCCACCGCGAGCAGACCCAAAGGAATCACCATCACCGCAGGGGATTCGTGCGCGTGCATGGCGTGCTCGGATTTCGGTTTGCCGAGGAAAACCACGAAAATAAGCCGGAACGTGTAGAAGGCGGTGAGTCCTGCGGTGATGACCGACAGCCAACCGAGAAACGGATGATTCACGACGGCCCACGCAATAATGAGATCCTTGCTGTAGTAGCCGCTGAAGAACGGGCATCCAGCAAGGGCCAGTCCGCCCGCCAGCGTCGCAAGGAACGTGAAGGGCATCTTGTTTTTCAGTGCCCCCATCTTCCAAATGTTTTGCTCATGGTGCATGCCGACGATCACCGAACCGGCGCAGAGGAAGAGCAGGCACTTGAAGAACGCATGGGTGAAGAGGTGAAACATCGACACGTCGGCAGTGGACGCCGAAGCAATCCCGAGCACCATGTAGCCAAGTTGGGAAATCGTCGAATAGGCCAGAATCCGCTTAATATCATCCTGCTGGGTGGCCATGAGCGCGGCTGCGAAACACGTGATCCCACCCACCCATGCAATCACATCCATGGCCGCCGGCGCACTCTCCAGAATCGGAAAAATCCGCGCCAGCATGTAAACCCCCGCCGCCACCATCGTGGCCGCATGAAGCAGGGAGGATACCGGTGTCGGGCCTTCCATCGAATTCGGCAGCCACACATGCAGCGGCATTTGGGCGGACTTGCCGACAGTGCCGCAGAAAATGAGCACACAAGCAACCGCAAGGTAGAACGGGTTCGCAGCAAATTCCGCGATGCCGGTCGTCGTCAGTTCCGAGAACATCAGCGTGCCCGTCCCTGCCCACAAAAACAGAATGCCCAGAAGAAATCCGAAATCCCCCACCCGGTTCACAATGAACGCCTGCTTGCAGGCATCCGCCGCCGAGTCTTTTTTGAAGTAGTGCCCGATCAGGATATAAGAGCTCAGGCCGACGAGTTCCCAGAAGATGAACATCATCACAAAATTGTCCGCGAGAACAATCCCGAGCATCGAAAACAGGAACAGCGCCAACCCCGCAAAATAGCGCCAATACCCTTCCTCGGTGCGCATGTAGCCGAGGGAATACGTGAAGACCAGCGTGGCAATCGTCGTCACCACCACCAGCATCACTTTGCTCAAGCCATCAATCGTGACCCCAATGGGAACCACCAAATCCTCCATCACGATCCAAGGGAACTGGAGAGAAACCGCAGGATCCGGCTGAACAAAAAGCCACCAGCTCAGCACGCATCCAATGGCCGCTGACCCAATCGCCAGTCCGGCGCTCAGCGGTCTACTGAACCGCCCAAACAACAGAATCAACACCGCCGCGGCCAGCGGGGCTGAAAGAATAATCCAAGGTGCCGTCAACGTGCTCATCAAAACTTCAGGGCGTCGAGGTCCTCGACATGGATGGTTTGTTTGGCGCGGAAGAGTGCGACAATGATCGCCAGACCCACGGCCACTTCTGCCGCAGCCACCGTGATGACGAAAAACACGAGCACCTGCTCATTGTATCCGGGCATTCCGCCGTGGAGATTGAACCGCGAAAAGGCGACGATCGAGAGGTTGGCGGCATTGAGCATGAGCTCCAACCCCATAAAAATAATGAGAATGTTCCGCCGCAGCAAAACCCCAAGCAGACCGATGGAAAATAGGCCGCCGCTGACAAGAAGGTAATGGGCAAGAGTCGGCACGTTAGGGAAAGGATGAAGGATGACAGATGAAGGATGAAAGGCCAGATCGCCGCGCCTTCCTCTGAAAACGGGAAACTGAAAACTGAAAACTCTCTCTCATTTGAGCTCCCTCCGGCTGAGCACGACGACGCCGATGGTGGCCACCAGCAGCAGCACGCCGATGATTTGAAACGGAAGGTTGTAATACCGGAACAGCGCAATGCCGACCTGCGCGACATCGTTCAGCCCCGGCACAATCTCCGGCTTGACCACCGAAAGAGACGGCGAGGACGCCGTCACATGGAAAAGCGTGGTCAGAAATCCCGCCAGCACGAGACCGCCTCCCAGCCATGCGCCAAGGCGTAGCGGACGACGGGTTTCAACGCGCAGATCCAGCAACATGATGATGAAAAGAAATAGGACCATCACCGCGCCGGCATAGACAAGGATCTGAACAATCGCGATAAAGAAGGCGTCCAGCGTCACAAACAAAGCCGACAAGCCCACAAACGACATCACCAGACTCATTGCGCAGGAGACCGGATTCCGAAGCACCACCACTCCTAGGGCAAATAGGAGAGTCAAAGAGGCAAAAATCCAAAAGAGAGCGAGCTGCATGGTGAATTCGGCAGGCTTTTTATCAGGCGGAACCGGAGACGGCTACTTTTTTTCGTTCCATTTGTTGACGAGGCCGGGCATCACTCCGCCCAACTCGTAAAGTTTCGCTTTGTCGTGATTCATCTCGGCCCGCGTGTAGCCGGTGATCGAATAGTCTTTGCGAAGATAGATCGCCTGCTCGGGACACACCTCTTGGCAGAGCCCGCAATAAATGCAGCGGATCATGTCGATGTCGAATGCCTTCGGACGCTTCTCGACCTTCTCCCAGCGCTCGTCCAAGGGAATTTCCTCGGGCTTGATCGTGATCGCCCGCGGCGGGCAGATAAATTCGCAGAGCTGGCAGGCCACGCACCGCTCCCGTCCCCACTCGTCCTTCACCAAGGTCGGCGCCCCCCGGTAATACTCCGGCAGGTTGGCATCCCATTTCTCCTCAGGATATTGCAGCGTCACCTTCGTGCGACCGAGCACACGGTTCACGAAATGCCGCAGCGTGATCCCCAGGCCAGCCAAAATGGCGGGCACATAGAGCTTCTCGCGGATGTTGAGTTTGGGTCTTTGGACAGCAATGGCCATACAGTCCTGAACTAGGTAACAAGGTTCCGGCCCCCTGACAACTGTTTGATGACGCAAACTGCCGAGAGTTCCCAAATTTCACCGCGCCTGAGGCGATCGTCCGACGCTGAATCTCCTGCCGCACACATCCAAAAACCCGATCCGAACCGATCATTCTTCAACAACCAACAAACTATTATGCTACACTGGACCATCACATTTCTTGTCATCGCACTGATTGCCGGAGTTCTCGGATTCGCCGGAATCGCAGGCTCCGCCGCATGGATCGCTCAAGTTCTCTTCGGGCTGTTCATCATCTTTTTCCTCATTTCCCTGATTTTCGGAAGACGGCCCCCGGTTTAGCAAAACGCCCAATTTCGCCCGATCTAAGACCGCCTCTGCCGGTGGCAAGGGATCCCGTGCGAGAGCGCGGTCTTCAGGAATTCCTCGCGAGCGGCTTGCGCTGCGGCCGTTGCGCGGATTTCGTCGCGGCAGATTTCGTCGCCGCGGATTTCCCGCGCGGGTGCGGCGCGGGTTTCGGCGCTGGGGGGGTTCGACGAGGGCGCTGAGTAGATTTCGGGGCGGCAGGTTTTTTGGCCTTCAGGCGCTCGATTTCCCATGGAGTCAGATGCCGATATGCACCAACCGGGATGCGCATGTCGGTGATGGGTCCGATGCGGGTTCGGCGGAGGCGAAGAATTTCGTAACCCATGCTGTAAAACATGAGGCGGATTTGACGTTTGATCCCCTGGCGCAAGATGACGCGCAGGTTTCCCGGACTCATGATGTGAAGCCTCTCGAACCGCGCCCTTCCGCCTTCGATGAAAATTCCGCGCAGCATCTTTGCCGCATGAGCCGCATCGAAATTCTTATCCAGAGCGACTTCGTATTCTTTCTCTATTTCGTGGGTCGGATGCGTGAGCCTCTGGGAAAGATCGCCGTCGTTCGTCAGAAGAATGAGTCCCTCACTCTCCTTGTCCAGACGTCCAACATGGAACAGGGTGTGAAATTCTGGAGGCAGCAAATCGTAAATTGTCCGGCGTCCGCGCTCGTCAGACTTCGTCACGACAAACCCCCGAGGCTTGTGAAAGATCACATAAACCTGACGGGCCACGCGAATGATCCGACCGTGCACACGCACATCGTCCTCATCCGCAACCACCGTGCCAAGTTTTTCCACCCGGCTGCCATTGACGACAACGGCTCCCGAAGAAATGAGATCCTCGCAGGATCTCCTGGAGCCAAGGCCCGCTGCGGCCAAAAATCGATTCAGCCGCATCGTGGGAATGCGGGAATTAATCTTCGGGTTTGGTCTTGGGCAGGCCGATCACACGCTGGCCGTCTTTGAACAGGCCCCGCTTTTTGAGGAGATCGACGCGTTCAAATCTTTTCAATACACTGCGCTTGGCTTGGATAGACCCTTTGCCTTTTAAACTGGGATGCTGGCTCATAAAATAAAATGGAGGGAGAGAATGGACTTCCCCCGCTGGAATTGCAATGGCTTTCTGACAGGAATTTTTTTTCGTGGGGCGCGTGCTCGCAACCTATTTTTCGTCGAGGGCAGCGACTCCCGGAAGAGATTTCCCTTCTAGAAGCTCGAGCGATGCCCCACCGCCGGTCGAGCAATGGCTCACCTTGTCGGCCACTTGGAATTTTTTTGCCGCGGTCGCGGTGTCTCCTCCTCCGACCACGCTGGTCGCCCCGGCAGCCGTGGCGTCCGCAACGGCCTTGGCCATGCTGCTCGTGCCTTCGGCAAAACGCTCAAATTCAAAGACCCCCGCAGGTCCGTTCCAGATGATCGTTTTGGCGCGACCGATCACTTCGGCAAAAAGCGCACGGCTCTTCGGCCCGACATCTAAACCCATCCATCCATCGGGGATTCCGCTGGCATCATCGCAAGCCTTAATTTCCGCGTCGGCGGCAAATTTGTCCGCACACACGTAATCGATCGGCAGGTGGATCTGGACGCCTTTTTCTTTCGCCTTCGCCATCAGCTCGGCGACAATTTTCGCGCCTTCGGGATCAAACATGCTGTTGCCGATCGACATGTCGTTGATCACTTTTTTGAAGGTGAATGCCATCCCTCCCCCAATAATAATTTCATCCGCCTTGTCGAGCAGGCTGCTGATCAGGGGGATTTTATCAGCCACTTTGGCACCGCCAAGGATGGCCAAGAGAGGACGCTTCGGATGGTCCAGCACTGCGGCAAAAGCATCGAGTTCCTTCTGCATGAGGAAGCCAGCCACTTTGTCGGGCAGGGCCACGCCGACGACCGAGCTGTGCGCCCGGTGCGCCGTTCCAAAGGCATCGCTGACAAAGACGTCGCCTAACTTCGTGAGGCTCGCGCGAAATGCCGCGACCTTTTCGGGGTCCGCCTTCGTGGAAGTGCCATCCGCATTCTTCCTCTTGCCTTCCTCCTCAAGGTGAAAACGCAGGTTTTCGAGCAAGATGACTTCTCCAGGCTGAATCGCAGCGCACGCCGCTTCGACATCGGCTCCCACACAGTCGTTCAAAAACTTAACCGGCTTGCCCAGCACCTCGGAGAGCTTGTCCGCAACCGGCTTGAGAGAAAATTTTTCGACTCGTTCGCCGTCCGGGCGACCGAGATGGCTCATGAGAACAACCGAGGCTCCTTGGTCGAGCGCGTATTGGATTGTGGGGATTGCGGCCACGATCCGCTGAGGATTCGTGATCGCCCCGGTGGCTTTGTCTTGGGGCACGTTGAAATCAACACGCATCAGCACGCGTTTGCCGGAAATCGAAATATCTTTAATGGACTTTTTCATGGAAGAGTGGATTGGGAAAAATTGGAAAAAAGGGGAGCAGCCGAGGCCGGCTGCAAAACTCGTTGCCGTCCTCACGAATCGGTGCAGAGCACAAATCCGTGGGACGACGAGAGTGTTTGAGTGAAGGAAATGCCCGCTCTGGGGAATGGATCGCTCACGCTTTCCACTCACCGCGCGGTTATTTCCGAATAGTTACTTCGAGATCACGCGTGCCATTTCGAGCACTTTGTTGGAATAGCCCCATTCGTTGTCATACCAGGAGACGAGCTTCACGAAGGTCGAATCGAGTGCGATGCCGGCTTCGGCGTCGAACACCGAAGTCTGGGTCTCGCCAACGAAGTCCGTGCTGACCACTTTCTCATCGGTGTAGCCAAGGATCCCCTTGAGCGCACCTTCGGAAGCGGCTTTCACGACCTTGCAGATCTCTTCGTAAGAAGCGGGCTTCTCAAGCTCGACCGTGAGATCCACCACCGACACGTCGGAGGTCGGCACGCGGAAGGCCATGCCTGTGAGCTTCTTGTTGAGCGCTGGAATGACTTTGCCAACGGCTTTTGCCGCACCGGTCGAGGAAGGAATGATGTTCTCGAGGATGCCGCGTCCGCCGCGCCAGTCTTTCATGCTCGGGCCATCGACCGTCTTCTGGGTCGCCGTGGCCGCGTGAACTGTCGTCATGAGACCGCGCTTGATGCCAAACGTGTCGTTGATGACCTTCGCGAGAGGAGCCAAGCAGTTCGTGGTGCAGCTCGCATTCGAGATGATGGCTTCGCCGGCGTAGGATTCATGGTTCACGCCATAGACGAACATCGGGGTCTCGTCCTTGGAAGGAGCGGAAAGAATGACTTTCTTGGCGCCCGCTTTGAGGTGCGCTTCGGCGGTTGCTTTGTCGAGGAAAAGGCCGGTCGATTCGACGACCACGTCCGCGCCCACTTCATCCCACTTGAGGGTGGAAGGATCTTTAATGGCGGTGAGACGGATCTTGTTGCCGTTGACGATGAGTGCGCCGTCCTTCACCGAAACGTCACCCTGAAACCGCCCGTGGACGGAGTCGAATTTGAGCATGTAGGCCAGATACTCGGGTTCGAGCAGGTCATTGATGCCGACCACTTGGATGTCGTTGCTGAAGTTTTTTACCGCCGCGCGGAAGACCATGCGTCCGATGCGCCCGAAGCCGTTGATACCGATTTTGATCATATGGATGTCCTGAATATTGTTGTTATTGGTTTCTTGTCCAAAGGGGACGCACATTAAAGATTTTCGTCCCGTCGCCGTCAATGAGCAATTGCCCGGATTCTTGAGCTAGACCACACAAGCGGCATCAATTTCCGCGAGCTCCGTCTCTGAAAACTCCGTATTTTTGAGCATCGCCACGTTTTCTTCAATCTGCTCCGGACGGCTTGCGCCAATCAGCACGGACGTCACAGAAGGCCGCGACAACACCCACGCCAAGGACATCTGAGCCAGCGACTGGCCCCGTGCTTCGGCAACTTTCGCGAGTTCCCGGATTTTTCGAAGATTGGCCTCCGTGATCTGGTTCGCCTTGAGAAATCCATGCGGTTTGCTCGCCCGCGAACCCGGCTCAATCCCGTGCAGATACCGATTCGTCAGCAACCCCTGGGCCAGCGGACAGAAGGCAATGCACCCGACGCCCTTCTCCAAGAGAACGTCGGACAGCCCCTCTTCCACATGCCGATTCAGCAGGTTGTAGGAAGGCTGGTGAATCAACAATGGCACACCCTCCGCCGCCAGCCATTCCGCCGCCAATTTCGTGCGATCCGGCGGATAACTCGAAATTCCCGCATACAATGCCCGTCCGGATCGCACCGCCTGGACCAACGCGCCCAGCGTCTCCTCCAGCGGCGTCTCGCCATCCGATCGATGACTGTAGAAAATATCCACATAATCCAGCCCCATCCGCTTCAGGCTCTGATCCAGACTCGAAAGCAGATACTTGCGCGACCCCCCATCCCCATACGGCCCCGGCCACATGCGATACCCCGCCTTGGTCGAAATGATCAACTCATCCCGATATCCGCTCAAATCCCTCGCCAGCATCCGGCCAAACATCTCTTCCGCACTCCCCGGAGGCGGACCGTAGTTATTTGCCAAATCAAAGTGCGTGATCCCCAGATCAAACGCCTTGCCAATCATCGCCTGCGCCGTCTCCTCCGTGTCCACCCCGCCGAAATTGTGCCACAACCCCAGCGAAATCGCTGGCAGTCGCAATCCGCTTGCCCCACACCGCCGGTAGGGCATCTCGTCATATCGCGTCGCAGAAGGAACGTAGCTCATCACCAACTTTCTCCGCCATTTTCCCCGCCGCTTCAAGACGAATCACCTAACCGACCACCCCGCCAACAAAACCGACCTCCCCATGCTGCCTCCTCCTCCCGGTTTGACTCCTCGACTCCTCGAATCCTCTCCCCTGAGCCCACCAAAAAAGTGCCACGAAAACATTTCCCAAAAAACCGATTGAATTCTCCCCCCAACCTGCCATCCTTCCAAGCCCTGCAACAATTCCTGAGCAGCTCAGTGGTAGAGTCCCGTGCAACGGGATTAACCCATTGGACTCCGAAGGAGCAGAGAGAAAATTCCTGAGTAGCTCAGTGGTAGAGCGGTCGGCTGTTAACCGATTGGTCGTAGGTTCGAGTCCTACCTCAGGAGCCACTGCTTGGGCACACCGTGAGCTATTGGACCTACATCCTTCAAAACCCAGGAGGCCGCTTCTACATCGGGCACACCGATGACCTGACCATCCGTGTAGCC
>JBBQRY010000005.1:0-23476 GCA_038214335.1 Chthoniobacterales bacterium | reverse complement strand
AGATTATCCATCACCACGCAAAGCCGCTGCCCGGGATATTCTCTGACGATTTGATCCATGAATGTGACGAAATCCGCAGTCTTGCGGGTTTTGTTCACCCATGTCGTGGCCTTGCCCGTCTCAATCTCGATCGCGGCGAGCATTGTTTGCGTTCCATGCCTGACGTATTCGTTGCTCCAGGGAAAGGGGTCACAGAAAGGGGTCCGCGCACCGCGTCATTTGGCATGGGGGCAGGCTGTTCCCATTGACATTTGACCCGCGCAGCGCGGCAGCGTTGACGAGTAAAATTACCCTCGCGCTTGCTCGGAAGGAGCCACACGAAAGCGGCCTGATCACGGGACCTGCTTGGCGCCAGGCCGCATCTGCTGACACCCGGATTTTGCTAGGCGGGAGAGGTTGCAGAGATGTTGTCTTCCGGCTATCTTCCGCGGTCATGTCCGCCATTCCACTCCGCTCCGAAGTTGCTGAATCCGATACATGGGATCTCACTCCGCTTTATGCCAATGATGCCGCATGGGAGGAGGATTTCACCCGCCTACAGGGAGAGTTTGCAGGGATCGAGCGGTTTCGCGGACATCTTGCCGACTCCGCGGACGTGCTCTCCGAATGTCTCGAATTTGAAAAATCACTGGATTTGCGGATTGAGCAGCTCAACCAATTTGCCGCACTGCGGGCGACCGAGGACAGCTCGGACCCCGTCGCCCTCGACCGGGAGGCACGGTTGGAGAGCCTGCTGGTGCGCGTGGCCGAGGCATTTTCGTTTGCGTCGCCCGAAATTCAGGCGATTCCGGATGACGACTTTGAGAAATTTCTCGCCGATCCCGCCCTGGGCGAGTGGGGTATCCCGCTTCGCAAGCTGCGCCGCATGCGGCAACACACGCTCAGTGCCTCCGAAGAGCGCCTCCTCGCACTCGGCTCTTCGGCCATTGGCGGTCACAGCGAGACCTTCTCGCAGCTCACCAATGTGGATATGAAGTTCGGAGTTCTGCGCGGCGGCGACGGCACCGAGCGCGAGCTGACGCAAAGCTCGTTTTCCTCCTTTCTTCAGCAGCGCGATCCCGAAATCCGCAAGGCCGCCTTTCAACAATTCTACGCGGAGTTCTCCGATCACAAATTCACTCTGGCCGCAAGCCTCGCCAGCTCGGTGCGCGGCGATGTTTTCCATGCTCGTGCCCGGAATTACCCGTCCGCCCGCGACGCGGCCCTCTTTGCCGACGATGTGCCACCCAGCGTCTATGATGGGCTCATCTCCACGGTCCGCGGCAATCTGGATTCCTTGTTTGAATACTTCGAGCTCCGTCGCAAGGTTCTCGGGCTGGCCGAAATCCACCACTACGACACGTATGTGCCGATGGTGGAAAACATCCACTCCAGCGTGCCATGGGACGAGGCCGTCACGCGCGTGATGGAGGCGGTCGAACCCCTTGGGCCGGAATATATCGAAACGCTTGGGGAAGGATTGCGGAACCGGCGCTGGTGCGAACGCTACGAGAACAAAGGCAAGCGCAGCGGTGCCTTCTCCTACGGCACGTTCACGAGCCCTCCCTACATCATGATGAACTACAAAGAGGATGTGTTCTCGGATGTTTATACGCTCGCCCACGAAGCCGGGCATTCGATGCACACATGGTTCTCACAGCGCAACCAGCACTACCAGAATTACCACTATCCGATTTTCCTTGCGGAGGTGGCCTCGACGTTTAACGAAATCCTTCTCACCGAACACCTGCTCCGGACCACCGACGACAAGCGCATGAAGGCCTACATCCTCAACCGCCAGATCGACGACCTCCGTGGCACACTCTTCCGGCAGACGATGTTTGCAGAGTTTGAACGCGAGATCCACGCGACCGAGGAATCCGGCGCCGCCCTCACGCTGGAAGGCTTTCAAAAAATCTACCATCGCCTGCTCGTGGATTATTTTGGTCCGCAGTTCACTCTGGATCCCGAACTCGACCTCGAAGGCCTGCGCATCCCGCATTTCTACAACGCCTTCTACGTCTATAAATACGCGACCGGCATCTCGGCCGCCGCCGCCCTCGCCGCGAAGGTGCTGGAATCCGGCGACCCCTCCGCCTACCTCGACTTCCTCAAAAGTGGCAGCAGTCGGTATCCCATCGAAACCCTTGCCACCGCAGGCGTGGACATGAGCGGTCCCGCCCCCGTGCAGGCTGCGTTGGACCTCTTCAAGCGACGAGTCGCCGAACTCCGGGTTCTTCTGGAGTAAATATAGCCTCGTGCAGCAAGATGATGTTGATCACCCGTGAACTCTGCTTGAAAACCGGAAGCAGCCAAAAAAAGAAGTTGGCGAGCGAGGATTAACGCACCTCGATGAGTTTGTCCCCGGCCTGGATGCGCAACTCGACTGCGGGCAACAATGGAAGGAACCACGCCAGAATGTCGGATGGTGGCGTTGCCGATTCGCAGCCAGACCACCACGGGCGGGTTGTCGCTGCAAATGCAGCACTCGGCAAAGTCTCAGGGCTCCTGATCCCTTCGGCGAGCTTTCGCTGTCTCGATGACAACGGTGAAGCGATGTTACCGCGTTCTGCGGGAGCGCGGGGTGGGTGGTTTTTTTCGCCCGCTCGAGCGCAAGAGGGGCACCGACTCACGCCGGAGGTGCTGACGAGGGCGCAGGATATGCTGGATCGCGGGTCGGGCATCCCGGTGATTGCTCAGGAGCTAGGCGTTCTGGCCAGCACACTGCACAAAGCCATCGATAGCGGGAGACTGCGACGCGTAAAAAAATGACGGCGACCAATGCACCGGACCGGCCAGTGCGCCAACAAGCAAAAGCGAGCGCAGTGCCAGCGATCGGGCCGAGACAAGTTTGGCCGGTATCGTGCGCGAAAAACTCAAGCGCGACGACGATGCCCGCTCACTCGTGCGCCAGATCTTGCGTTCCGCCGTCGATCTGATCCCCGACCCATCGGCTCAAACCCTCACCGTTCGCCTGCACGCTCTGAGCAGCCCCATCCATGACGTTGCCCTCCAGCACCTCTGCGCCGAACGCAATGCCACCGAAACCCCATTCCCGGGAACTTCCCTACGCCTCATTTTTCAGTCTGTAGGGCTCCCGATTTTTCCACGGGATCAGGAGTCCTGAGTCTTTCCTAGGTGATCCTGGCGGCAACTCGTTCGCGTCGGCTCGAAATGTCCAGCACCGCAAATGTCGCTCGCCGCCTCCACAAATCGGACCGGCAGGGTTAGAAGCCCCTCTTGACAAGGCGCCTGCGAAGTTCGAAGAGCGAGATGTTGCACGCTGGTACCCCCAGTTTGTTGACCGATATGGATGGGAAACCGGTCACCGCCATCTGGAACGGACTTTCCATCGCGACCAATGCGGCCATGGACCGGATTTTTCTGCAATACAGCCCGGACCTCTGGATGTGGCGCTCCGATCCTTCCATGAGGAAACAGCCGATCTTCCTCGACGTCATCAATCTCCAAGGAGTGGTTTTGAACAGCTACAGCCGTCCTCCCGGCAATTTTTCTGTCACCTCGCCGGACTGGTTGCATCAATTCTATATCCGCACTTCGCCACCTGTTCCCGCTCTCGTGGGAACGATCTTCCGTCAGGTGTTCCCATCGGATATCCCCGAGTTCAACAGCCCGGAATATCCCCGGCCTGCGTGGGTTGTGGCTCCCGGAGAACTTCCGATTCTCTTCGGCGTATCCCTTGTTCTGACGATTGTCGACTGGTTCCAGGCATCCCGCGCTGGGTTTTCAGCAAGGCGTTCCTGGCAATGGATGCTCTTTGTGTTCTGTTGCGGGTTGCCAGCATTCATCACTTCAGAGAGTTGGCTTCGTCTGCAAAAAGTGATTCGAGACTTTTCCCATTTCTTGTAAATGCAAGAATATGCAGACTGGCACCCCAATTCCCCAATTTGTCATATTTCATCTCTTACTGTCTCCATCGCTGATTCGAGGGTCAAGGTCTGGACGAAGGACGGAGCCGGGAAAGCCTCTCAATGGCATCGCAGGAATCTTTCAAGCCGTCCTCAGCCTGAACTTCTTTTGCCACAACTTTCGCCCGAAGCGCGTAGCGTGGGTTGTCGAGCAAGTGACGCAGTGCGGCGGTAGCACTCTCTGCGGAGTAGCTGTGCCGCCCGATGGATCGCGCTACGCCAAGACGCTCCATCCGTGCGGCATGGTCCGGCTGGTCGAAGCCGTAAGGCACGATGAGCTGTGGAATTCCGGCCCGAAGGGCCTGTGCGGTTGTGCCCGCGCCTCCCTGATGGACCACACACGCCGCGCGTGGGAAAATTTCCGAGAAGGGGGCGTAATCGAAGGCGGCAACTTCGGGCGGCCAGTTGGGATCGGGCGGATTGTTCCCCATGAGGAGCACCGCGCGACGGTTCAGCCGTGAGGCGGCCTGCGCGCTTTCCGAGTAGAATGCTCCCGCAGAATATACAGCGGCTGTGCCAAGAGTGAAAACGATGGGGGGTTGGCAAGCGTCGAGAAACGTCTGCAAAGCGGGAGAGATTGTTGTGTGGTGATCGAGCCTGTCATAGAACACAAAGCCTGCCTGCACGGTCTTTGCTGGCCAATCCGGCTGCGGTTCGCCCACAACCTTGGAGAACAGCGCGAGATTCAAATGGGGGGAATATTTGTCTTCGAAAAGTGGCCTGGAAAGTTTGGGAAGCCCCAAATCGCGCCGCAGGTCCGCGAGCGGTTTCGTCCAAGACCTGATGACCAGCTTCCCAGCCCCAATGAGAAGGCGATGAAAAATTGTTGGCGCGGAGTGGAGGAATTTGGTGAATGGCAATGGAGCAAGCACTGAGGGGTCATGGACCGAAAAAAATGAGGAGGGCTGAAGGACCGCCATGGCCCAGGGGATCCGGTGCTGATCTGCCAACATGCCAGCGGCAAAAACGAGTTCGCCAGCGATGATGCAGTCGGCTTGTGAGACGGGTTCCGACAAATCTGCATGCATATCCCGCACGCTCGGCATGATGAGCTCGCGGATCAGGACTTCGGGCCCTTTTTTTAGATCCATGATGCGCCGCATAAACTCTGGATCCTCGGGCCGCAGATCCGGTCGAATCGGATGAAATTCGAGTCCGAGGCCTTCGATCTTTTGGCGGTAGATTTCCATCGTCGCAAGCGTGATGCGATGTCCGCGCTGCCGAAGCTCAAGGCCCAGCGCAATCATCGGATGCAAATCCCCAAACGAACCGATCGTGGCCAGGAGCATGTGCTTTGAGTCGGTCATCGGGCGACGGCCTCTGCCGCTGGCTGTTGGCCGGCTGAGTGGCGAGCAAAAATGTCTAAAGTCGAATTGCGGGCTGCGGCGTGGTCCAGCATGGGCGGAGGATAATGGGGTGCTAGGCGACCGGAGGCAGGCGGAGCGAAGAATTTTTCCGGAGCGACATCGCGGAGCTCAGGAATCCATTTTTTAATGTAGGCACCATCGGGATCGAAGCGACGCGTTTGGGTCCATGGGTTTTGGATGCGAAAATACGGTGCGGCATCTGCGCCCGTTCCGGCACTCCATTGCCAGCCGCCATTATTGCTAGCGATTTCACCATCCGTGAGGAGATGCAGGAAATATGCCTCGCCCATGCGCCAGTCCAGATGCAGGTCTTTGGTCAAAAACATGGCGGTGATCATGCGTGCTCGGTTATGCATAAACCCGGTCCCACGCAGCTCGCGCATCGCGGCATCCACGACCGGAAACCCGGTTTCTCCCGCCGTCCAACGCTCGAAATCCTTGGGGTTTCCGGGCCATTTGAGTCCCGCAAATTTGGGTGAGAACGCGGTCTCAAGCACGTGCGGAAAATGCCAGAGGATCTGCATGTAAAATTCGCGCCAGATCAGCTCGGCTGCAAACTTTGCCGCGCTGTCCCGCCCTGCGGCAGGCAGCGAGTTCGCGCAGTCCTCGACTTGTTGAAAAACTTCGCGGATCGAAAGTAGTCCGAATCGCAGGTCTTGAGAAAGACGGGACGTCGAGCCCCGTGCGAGGTCATTTCGATGGATGGTGTAAGTGGACAGTCCGTGATCCAGAAACCGGGAGAGCCGTCGACGCGCCGCTTTCTCTCCGGCTTCGAGCACGTTGGCCGAAGGCGGGGAAAGATTCCATGTCGCCACCGTCGGAAGTGGCAGCGAAGCCAGGCCATGGGGAGTGCGCAGATTTTTTGCACGTGGCCCGATCTCTGGACGCTGGACCATTCGCCATGCTTTGGCATAGGGGGTGAACACCCGGAAGGGCTGGCCGGTCGCGGTGAGCACATCCCTGCGCTCGTGCACGCAAACGTCTTTGAAATCCTTGAGCAGGACGCCCTTCGTGGCGGCCCATGTCGCCAGCCGGGCTTCCACGGTTCGTCCGTGCGGATCGGGGTCGCGATGAAAAAAAATTGCTTTGGCACCCGATTCTTTGACGAGGGCTGCTAGAACTTCGACCGGATCCCCTTGGCGAATGATCAGCCTGCCGCCCACGGATTCTAAATTATTTGCAAGCGAATTCAGGCAACCGCAGAGGAAATGCTGACGGTTGGCACCTGTCCAGCGGTGGGGGCTGGTCCATTTGCTCAGGATATAGACCGGAACGATCTCCGCTCCCGTCGAGCAGGCGGCCCCCAGAGCCGAGTTGTCCGTGATCCTCAAATCCCGGCGAAACCAATGAATGACCCGTTTCATGTCCTACACCCTTAACACAGGAACGGGTATTTGACATCGGATAGAAGATGGCAACCTGCAATGGGCTTACTGCCGCTTGTTCCAGCGATCCCGATCCGAGAAGATGATGCATTCGCCGTCGATGGGAAGTGCGGTGTAGAACGGGAGTGCGAATCCCTCGACTTTGGGGGGGCGGGTGATGAGGAGCGCCCATTCCTTGTATCCCCCTTTGTAGATATCGCCAAAGAGCGGCAGGTTGCCCGTGAGCGGGCTCAGGTAGAGTCCGCTAATGGATTGACCGAGCAGGCGGTAATCATTGATGCGATTGAAGGAGCGGATGGTATCGGGCAGCAGAACGGAGCGGCGTTGGGCATACCATGCGATCGCCCATGGCATGTCGGAGACAATGATTTCTTTTTCTCCAAACCAGTCGCCGAGGACGGCAATGAAGGGCGGAACGTAAGGCGGCCACTGGATGGTGGGACCTCGGTTGCCGAAGAGGCTGGCAAGCATGGGCACGGCGGAGAGGAAGACAATGAGGCTCAGGAAAATGATCCGCATCATGGCGAAGTTCATTTCCCACCGGCTCCAGAGCACGAGCAGGAAGGCAAGTCCGTAGAAGACAAAGAGCGGAATGAAGAGGACGTGGAGCTGGTTCGAGGAGACCACGCCCGAGAGTCCAAAGGCGGACATGCCGATCACCGCAAACCCCCACATCAGCAGAATACACCATCGGAACATCGAAACAGTGGGAGATCGGAACGGGTGGAGGAGCGCGAGGAAAAATGCCCCGGCGACAATGTTCATTCCAAGGAATCCGAACAGCGCGCGGACTTGTCCGGCGGTGTTGGTTTTGATGGTGGAGAAAATCCCTGATCCGCTCACTGAGGGAGGGCCTTCGAGGGAGCGGAGGAAGCCGGCTTCGGGGGTTCCTTGGGCCAGCGGAGCGTAGATCGAGAGTCCGAAGGGGTTTCCGCAGACCGAGTAGTTGCGCACCATCCATGGCAGAGTGAGCAGAAGCACGGCGGCCAAAGCGGCCATGGCTGAAATACCACGTGGCTGAAAGTAGAGTCCGGCAAACACCAGCCAGCCAAGAAAAATCCACACCGCCAAGCCATGGGCAAGAATCATGAGCCCGAAGAGTGCGCCCGCACCAAAGAGCGCAAGGAGCATGGAGGTCATGCGGTTGCGCTGCTGCATGGCAAACACTGTGAGCCACATCGCGCCGGAAAAGAGCAGGAGCATGAGCATTTGCGGGAGTCCGGAGAGCGAGAACTGCCACATCATGTCGGTGAGAAGAACAATCGCGCAGGCAATGAGGGCGAGCTTGCCATCAAAGAGGCGGGCACCGACCAAATACCAGATGCCTACCGAGATCAGAAAGAAGACGATGGAAACACCGGCAATCACGCGGTCGCCAATATAGACGAGATCGACGGGCGTCATTTTCCATGACCCCTTCACGATCGACAGCGGAATCGCGTTGACGAACGGGTTCAGGGGCGCCTGATAGAAATCAGGAAATTTATCCGACGGGATTTCTTTTCCGGATTTTTCCAACTGCCAGATGGCAAGCGGGCGGATGAGTTTCGTGCTGAGACCTTCGCCGTTGGCAATATTGCGAGCGATCTGTGCCTGGTCCATGGCCGTCGGACTCGAGAACCCGCGGAATTGCACGAAGAGGTAGAGGAGGGTAAGAGCAATGATGAGACCACCAAACATTGCGCCCCGGATGATCGGAGCCAATCGGCCCTGTTCGAGTGAGTGAACGGCTGTTTGAACGCCGACTTCGCCAGTAGCTGCCATAATTTATGTGAGGATGCTGCGTTTCGAGATGTTGAGTTCTTTCAGACGACGATGCAATGTGCGGCGACTGATCCCGAGCATTTTGGCCGCTCCAGATCGGTTGCCCCGGCAGTCATCCAAAGCGCGCAGAATAAGTGCCGTTTCGGTTTCCTGCAAATTTAATCCGCTGGAGGTCGGAGCGTCGGGAGTGTGCGGATTGAGATGCCGGATCGACGACGGCAGGTCGCGGAGGGGGATGCGCGCAGCCGTGGACATGACGACCCCGTGTTCGATGGCGGTGCGAAGCTCGCGCACATTTCCCGGCCAGTCGTAGTCGAGGATGGCGGTCATCGCCTCGGGTACCAGCTCGCGGACCGGTTTTTCATTTTCCATGGCGGATTCCTTGAGAAAGGCGTCCACAAGGAGTGGGATATCGACTTTGCGGTCGCGGAGGGGGGGCATCGTGAGCGGGACGACGTGGAGCCGAAAATAAAGATCCTCCCGGAAGGTGCCCTCCTTGACCATTTGCCCCAAATCCCTATTGGTTGCGACGATGAGTCGCACGTCGGCTTGTAGGGTCTGATTGCCTCCGACGCGTTCGAATGTCCGCTCCCCCAGCACGCGCAGCAACTTGACCTGGGTCGCGGCGTCAATCTCGCCAATTTCATCGAGAAACAAGGTTCCGCCTTTGGCTTGCTCAAACCGACCAATACGCCGGTCAAAGGCTCCCGTGAAAGCGCCTTTCTCATGGCCGAACAGCTCGCTGGCCAAGAGCTCGGACGAAAGGGCCGCGCAATGGACCGCAAGAAATTTTTCGTTGGCGCGCGGGCTGAGGTGATGGATGGCATGGGCGGCAAGTTCCTTGCCGGTGCCGCTTTCGCCTTGGATGAGGACCGTGGCCTTGGAGGGGGCGACTTGTTTGATGATGTCAAACACTGCGACCATCGCCGGAGAGCGTCCGATCATGCCCTGAATCGTAAAATGCCGGTCCACGCGCACGCGCAGGACCCGGTTTTCCTGGCGGGTCGCGTTGTCCTTCAGGGCCCGTTTGATAAGGATTTCGAGGCGGTCGATGTTTACGGGTTTTGTGACAAAGTCGTAGGCTCCGCGCTTCATGGCCTCGACCGCCGTATCCACCGACCCATAAGCGGTCATCATGATGCAAATGGGAGGTTTCGGGAGTGCCAAGGCCCGCTCGATGAGGGTCATTCCATCGTCCCCCCCGAGCCGCAAGTCGGTGAGCATCACCTCAATGGGCATCGTCTCCATTGTTCGCACGGCCCCATCGGCATCCGCTGCCACATAGACATCAAAATCCTCCCCCAGCGCGTTACGAAGTCCGTCGCGTGTGTTTTTCTCGTCGTCAACAATGAGCAGGGAAGCAGACATCGTTATGCCAATTCATGCCAAAACGGCACAATTTTCAAGGAAAGATGTAGATTCCGGGATTTGAGCGTTATTCCAGACGCACGCGGGGATCGACGACGGCGTAGAGGATATCCGAGAACAGATTGCCGAGAAGGACGAGGCCTGCGACGATGAAGTTGAGAGCCAGCAGGGTCGGGTAATCCCGCTCAAGGACCGCTTCGTACCCCAGCCTGCCCATGCCGGGGTAGGCGAAGATGGTTTCCACAATGACGGCACCGCCAATGAGAGCAGGCAGCAGGGAACCAATACCGGTGATGAGTGGGCGGATCGAGTTCCTCAGCGCGTGTTTGTAGAATACGACATCTTCCTCGAGTCCCTTGGCTCGTGCGGTGCGCACAAAGTCTTCGCGGAGGGTTTCCAGCATGCTGGCGCGGAGGTTGCGGTATTGCACGGCGATGCCGCCGAGTGAAAGAACGACCGCCGGGAGGGCAATGTGCCAGATGCGGTCCAGCGTGGCGGCAAGGAAATTCGGAAACTCGATTCCATACGACTGCGTGCCGAGCACCGGAACCGACGTCCATTTCACAAGACCAATGATCGCCATGTTTGCAATCCAGAAGGTCGGAACCGCAATGAAAACAAACGCCAGCATTGAGGCCCAGAAGTCCGGCGGCTTGCCGGCATGGCGAGCACAGTAAATCCCGAGCAGAAGCCCGAACGTAAGTGACAACGCAATCGATGCCACATTCAACATCACCGTCGCCGGCAGCCTCTCAAAAATTTTATCGAGGACCGGGCGGTCGTCTTTGATGCTTTTGAGGCGTCCGCTGAAGAGGTCGCGCATATTGAGCCAGTATTGTTCGGGGAGCGGACGATCCAAGTGGAATTTTTTTCGGAACACCTCTTTGACCTGGGGTGTGATTTTTGGATTGAGTTCTCCCCACGGATACGGGCTGCCGGGGGCGAGGGTGATCATGAAAAACGAGATGAGGCTGATCCCGAAAAGGAGGACCAGGCTGATTGCGAGTCGGCGGAGGAGGAAGTTCAGCACGGGAGCAAAGGATCAGGCAGCGGGCGGGGCTTCGAGAAGCGAGCGAAGGGTGCGGGCATCATCGGTGAGCTGCGCGGGATCGTCATTGCGGACGAATTCGAGCAGAAGATCGACCGGTGTCGAGGCTACGCGGAGGATTTCGATATACGCCTGCCAGCGTTCAGTGCCCTCGTCGAGCGGCATCCGATGCGCGGGGTCCGGCCACCAGTGAAACACATGCACATGGTGGAGGAAGGGAAGGATCGTGCGGAGACTGGCGACGCAATCTTCGAGGGATTCCCCATGGGGAGGTTGCCAGAGACTGCGGATGAAAGGATGCCGGGTCGCCTCCAGAAGATCGAGGGCGGAATCCGTGGTGTCCGTGAGCGTGTTTTGGTGGAATTCGTAGCACACGGAAATGTTTTTGGCGCCCGCAAGATCGGCACAACGCAAGGCTTCCCCGGCCACGCGCTGGCGGGTGGCGGCGTCGGATTCGGACGAGCCTTGGGTTCCAGCCCAGACCCGGATCGCGGGGGCACCCAGCGCGACCGCGCTGGCCAGGACATCTTCAAAATCCGGCATGTCTGTCGCACCAAGGCGGTAATACGATCCGTAGGCGGCGACGGCCAGTCCGGCCTCCTGCGTGGTTTTTCCGACATCCTCCGCCATGCTCAGATTGCCGGGCGGCACATGAATATCGCCGCCCCATTCAATGGATTGCAGACCCGAGGAAACACAGAGACGCACAATCTCTGCGGGCGACAACTTGCGGAAAGTGATGGAAACCAGGCCGGGACGCATGGGATCAGGCCATTTTGGCCAGCATGGTTTGGGTGACCCTGTAGCGCAGGGGTTCGCCCGCAGTGAAGCGGCGGGATTCGGACGCCATCCAGCTTCCCATGCGAGCGCATTCGCGCTGTGTGCTGCCGGCGATGTGCGGGGTGAGCACGACATTGGGAAGCGAGCGGAGCGGAGAGTCCGGCGCAGCGGGTTCCGGGAAAGTGACATCCAACACGGCCGAAAGATCCGGGCGCTCACGGAGCACGTCGATCATTTCCTTTTCCGCGATCACGGCTCCGCGTGAGGTGTTGATGAGGGTGGCACCGTGTTTCATCGAAGCGATCAGCTTGCCAGTGATCAGGCCCTCAGTTTCCGGAATCCATGGTGCGTGGAGGCTGATCACGTCGCACTCCCGGAAAAGGTCTTCCAAGGAAACCAGAGCGACCTGCAATTCGACGGCCTGATCTTCCGGGAGAAATGGATCGTGCGCCAGCAGCACCAGATCGAACGACTGCAGGAGGCGAGCGGTGGCCCGTCCAACGGCTCCCAACGAAACCAATCCGACCTTCGTCTGGTAGCATCCGGGCACATGGGTCTCCGCGTGATTGATCCCGGCACTGGCACCGGCTCTCATGGCCCGCGAAAAATGCCAGAACCGCTTCAGGCTGAGAAGGATGGAGGCCAGAGAATACTCGGCGACGGGCACGCCATTGGCGGCCCATGCGCTGGAAATGATGATGTCCCGCTCCCATGCCGCCTCAGTCACAAACCCTTTCACGCTGCCGGCTGCGTAAAATACCGCTTTCAGCACCGGGGCGGCTTCAAGAAATTCCGGAGTGAGTGTCGGCATCCCCCATGTGCTGAAAATCACGGTCGTTTTGGCAAGCACGTCACGCCGATTTTGCCAATCCTTCGGAGCGATCACCTCGCAGGCTCCGAACACCTGGGAAATCTCGCTCAAAACCGAAGGCGGAAAAACATGATCCTGCAGGTGAGGAGGACACAGGACGAGAGCATGGTTGGACATAGGGGCAACGCATACCTGAATTCCCTTCGCCAACCAATCCTATTTTTTTTCAGGAAATCGTGCAAAATCCGATTTGTGGAACACTCTCCGGCGATTCTCATCCGCAGGCGGGCCTGGAGCGATACAAGTTGGATCGTGACCTGGCTCACCCTCCAGCATGGCAAAATCGCGACCGTCGCCCGCGGTGCCCGGCGTCCCTCCAGCCCGTTCGCCGGCAAGCTTGATCTGTTTTTCGCCGTGGAAATCTCGTATGCGGTTTCACGGAAGTCGGCGCTGCACTCGCTGCGGGAAGTGGCCGTGCGGCAGCCCTTCGATGCCTCGCCCGTCCCCGGCGCCAACCTGTTCCTCTGCTCGTATTTTGCGGAGCTTACCGAGCTGGTCACCGAGCCCGGAGAGCCGCTCCCGGAACTCTTTGACCTACTTTCACGCGCCTTCGTCCACCTCGGATCCGCCCCCGCCACGCGCCGCGCCCTAGAGCATTTTGAGAAAGAACTGGCCCGCATCCTCGGCATCCATGAAGCCGACACGCCCCCGCTGGCTTCCCTTCAGGCCCACTGCGGGAAAATCCCGTCCTCGCGAGCAACCGTGCTCAAACAGATCGAAAGAGATCCAAAATTTCCGCTCGTCTGCCGCGAGGAGAATCCGTAATCTGCCCACCATATGCAGACCACAGCTAATCTATGGGAGGTTCTCTGCAAGGATTTGGAATCCCAGCGGAGCGAAAAGTCCCGCGAAGAGCACCACCGGGCAGCAAAGAAGTTCAAAACCTCTGCCGAGCAGGTTTTCCGGAAGGGAAGCCCGAGGCTCGCGGATGCTTTGGAAATTGCCGGCGATGTCTGCCAGGCATCCGGATTTTTCGACGATGCGGTGACCGATTTCAAAGCCGCCCTTGCGCGCACGCTCGAGAACGGAAACATCGCCTCCTCCGCCCGGGTAGCCGCAAAGCTTGCGCTTCTCACCGATCACCAAGGCGACGAATCTGCCGCCCGCGGCTACTACAGCCAGGCCCTCGAACTTTACGAGGCGGCTCACGACTACTCGCAGCACTGCATGCTCGCCAGCAATCTGGGCGGTCTGGAAAAGCATGTGGGAAATTTCATTGCCTGCGAGCGCCGGTATCAGCAGGCGCTGGATATTGCGGTGCGCCTGCATGGGGAAATCCATCCAACCGTTGCCCTCATCTGCAACAACCTTGCCGTGGCTTATACGGATGCCGGAGATTGGGTGCACGCCGAGACCCTGCACATGCGCGGGCTCGGCATTCGCGAACAGGTCTTCGGGGCCATGCACCCGGATGTCGCACAGTCCCTCGCCAACCTTGCTGTCGTTTATCATTCCAGCGGCAATTTCGACAAGGCCCGCGGATACTACAATGCTGCGATTAAGACGTATCTTGCTTTCAAGAAACCAGATGCGGACGAGATCGCCACGATCAAGGACCACCTCGCCAAGCTAGAAGCCGCCGCCCGATGAAGCCCGGGCTGCTCTCCGCCTCCGAAGCCCGCACCGAACGCGATCGCCTCGTCGCCCAAGGTCGCAAGCTTGTTTTTACCAACGGCTGCTTTGACATCCTGCACCGTGGACACTGTGACTACCTCGCATTTGCCCGCGCGCAAGGCGACGTGCTCTGCGTCGGACTGAATAGCGACGCCTCCGTCCGGCGGGCCAAAGGCCCCACCCGCCCGATCAATCCCGAAGCAGACCGCGCTTACGTTCTCGGCTCTCTGCGCGCCGTAGATTTCGTGGTGCTTTTTGATGAGGACGAACCCCAAGAGCTCATCGAAAAAATCCTCCCCCAGGTTCTCGTGAAAGGAAAAGACTGGGCCCACTACGTGAGCGGCCGCGAAGTCGTCGAGGCGCACGGCGGCCACGTCGTCCTCGCCGACATGGTCGAAGGCCGCTCCACTACCGGCACCATCGAACGCGTCCTCACGCTCTCACACTAGAGAGGTCAGTCAGTTATCATTTCACTCGACGCGTGCGAGTGCGTGGACTTTTTCGCGGAGGAGATCGAGGTCGGTGAAGGCCTTGATGGATTCAATGGTGACGGTGCGCGGGCCGGATTCTCCAGGGAGCTCGACGCTTTCGCCCGCTTTGCGTCCAAGCAAGGTTTGTCCGATGACGGCTTTGTAGGAGACGATACCGAGATCCGGCGCACTATCCCATGCGCCGAGGATGCTGTAGATCTCGCGGTCTCCGGATTCAGAGACGAGGCTGACGATGGTTCCGATGGATACTTGGCCGGTTTCGGGATTCTCAAAATTGGTGCCTCGGGCATTGCCAAGGTCGCGTTCGCCTTCGATTTTTCGGCGTTCGAGCACGAGCTGCTGCTCTTTGGCAGCCTTGAATCCGAAATTCTCGCGCAGATCGCCTTGTTCCTTGGCGACATTGATATCGCGAAGGTTTTGAGGGATTTCTTTTTGGATGAGGTGCTCGTAGTCGGCTTTGCGTTTTTCGAGGCTGGACCATGAGACCGTGAGGGACTCCACTTTTTCGGATTGTGGGGCATCGCCGGTGATCATGCTCTGGGTTTCGGGGTAAAGCTTGACGATCCGGGCCATGAGCGAGCGTTTGGTGAGGTCGTCGAAGACCGGTGTGAGGAGGAGTTTGCGCATGGCATCGCGGACGATGTCGCGGTCGGCATTGGCGAGCAAATCGCCGAGCAGTTCGCGATCGTCCATGAGCAGATCGCGCAGCCGGGAGGTGCGACGCTCGGAGAGTAGATCGAATTCCAGCGCACTGAACACGGCAGCGAGAAGCTGTGCATTAAAGAGGTCCTTATACGAAGCCCCGCGTTCTTTGCAGAGCCAGATGAGAGTTTCGGAAGTGATGGAGCGTTCGCCGATCCAGCGGGAAAGGGCAGCTTTCATTTCATCCCCTTTGCCGAGTTTCTCGAAGAGCTTGGCGACTTCGATGACCAGCCGGGAATTAGCTTGCTGGGCGAGCTTGAGGGCCTTGTCGGTCCATTGCTCGCCGAAAGCGGCTTCGAAGGATTCCAATACGCGGCGGTGTTTCGATGCGGGGAGGTTGGCAAAGAGCGTCGGGAGGCGGAACTCTTCGCTCAGCACGATGGCGGCCACGCTGGGGGCGTCCAGACCGGGGGTGAGGGCCGAGTGACGCGCCAAGATCTCGTCGCGCACGATGAGCATTTCGACAGCGGCGGCGGACTGAAGTTTGCGTCCTTTTTGTGCGGTGTCCTCAATCTGGGAAGTGAGCACACGAAGCTCCTCGACCTCGTTGACAAGATCGCCAAGGGCCTTGGCAATTTGGTCGAGAGCGGCCAGTTGGTCCTTGGTATGGCGGGCCTCGCGGAACTGCTCAATGAAGCCACGTCCGGGGTTCACGGCGGTTTCTAGCAAAACAAAGGGATCTGTTTTTTTGGAAGGAATCTGGAAATGCCCGTCGGCTTTCATTTTCCTCTTTACGCCATCCCACCACTTCTTAAACGACGTGGCATCAAAGATTTCCTGCTGGAGCGTGGCGGCGACTTGATCGGCCGTGGCGCGGCCTCCGAGGTCGGTAAGAATCTGGCGAGCCAGGGCAAGGGGATCGGATTTTGCCAATTGTCGGACTTCCTCCGGTGCGGTTGCCTTGCGAGCGAGGATGTGGCTGGAGTCAATCGGGGTGACGGATTCCACGACGTAGGCCACCTGCATGGGATGCTTTTTGCGAGAACCAAAATCGAAAAAGATCTGTCCGGCGAGCAGGTTCCATTCTGCCACGCGCCCGAATCCCCAGCTTTTGTGCTGGCAGAAGGACCCGGGAGTCAGGCGGGCGAGTGCTTCGGCGGATTTCGTATCAAGGGAGCCGGTCTCTACGGCTTGGGCGAGTTCATCAGTCATTACCAGCATTTCACAGGGAATTGCCCCCACTTGCAAGGCAGCACAAGAAATTTCCGAATTTTCTGCTGGACGGGGTGCGGAGGCTTCGTCGAAATGCGAGGGCGCACCACCCGGCGGCTCCGCACTTTCCTTGTCCACGATTCCCATGCCATCCGACGAAATCCGTTCCCCTTCGACGCGCTTGCCTAGGACATGCTATGCCGCTTTCCATAAGCAACTTGGGGATCTTGTACTCCTGGAACCGGCCCTGACCCGCTTGCGCGAGCACTTCGGAGGTACGGTGCGGTTGATGACGCGCAATGGCCATGCCGATTTGGTGGGTCTGATGCCGGGTGTGGAATTCGTGCGGAGCCTGCCTCTCGCTCCCGCCCGTGACCTGTTTTGCTTCGACCCTTTGAACAAATCCGCCTTCCGCTCGCTCCTTGCTCCCGTCCTGCACCGTCACTTGATCCGTCCAGAAGCCAGCGAGCTGCAATGGTATCACCCGCTCCTCTTTTCGTCCCCCGCAACGCCCGAACTCGGTGACTCGTATGTGGCCGAGTTTTTCTGGCAGCACACTCCGGTTCCCGCCAATGGCCCGTTCCGTCCTCCCGCGCTCTCCAAACCCCCGGAGGAATGGCGGCCCGGTGCATTTGAACCCGGTGGCTATGTGCTCGTGAATCCGACAGCCGGTTGGAAATCGAAGATGTGGACGGCGTCCGGCTGGATTGCCGCACTGGATTCCCTGGGAGGAAAAATTCCACTCGTTCTCACCCATGCTGCCGCGGATTGGCAAAAGGCTCATGCGGAGGAAATTGCGCAGGCTATCGGTGCGCGTGTGCTCCCCACCACCCTCCGGGAATACCTCTGGCTCTGTGCCAATGCGCGCGCCGTGCTCACCGTGGATGGTGCCGCCTCCCATCTGGCAGCAGCCTTTGGAGTCAAGTGCTTCACCCTCTTCGGACCCACGAGTCTGGGTCAGTGGCACCGCCCGGCACCCGGACATGTCGCGATTCAAGCTCCGGTGAATTCCGATGGACGTCGCAGGCTGCGTCGGCTCGCACCGGAGTCCGTCATTGAAGCGATCCGCCAGCTCGACATCTGACTTGTCGGGATTTTTTCTCGTCAGTGCCGAGTCGATTCGGTAAGTCTCGTTTCATGGCCACGATCCTTGTTCCCCTTGATACGAGCGCAACCACCTCAAAGGTTTTGAAAGAAGCGGAGGTGCTGGCGCGGAAATTGGATGCCAAACTGATCCTGCTGCATGTCATAGAGCCGGTGGCCTCGTATGTGCCGGTCGGAGCCAGCATGGACCTCATAGCCTCGTTGCCGCCAACGGCGGGATTGGATGTCGAACAATCCGAAATCGCCAAGGCCCGCTTGGAGCAGTTTGCAGTAGCCTTACGCGCCAAGGGTCTAGAGGTCGATTGCGAGGCGGGATTTGGAATTCCAGTGGACGAGATTCTGGACCAGGCCTCGACCCATGCCGTCGATTACATCGTGCTGGGATCGCATGGTCATGGTGCCCTCTACCATCTGTTTGGGGGCAGTGTGATGACGGGCGTGCTCAAGGGCAGCCCGTGCCCGGTTGTCGTCGTCCCCGTGCGCAAGGCATAGGTTCAGAGCTACTTTCGCAGGCTGCCATCCTTCGAGAGCAGAATGGCCACCCAAGAGGTCTCTGGGAAGTTGGCGAGGATGATGACGAAGATGACGGTGATGGGAACGCAGAGAAACATGCCGACCACGCCCCAGATCAGGCCCCAAAGGATGAGGGACATCACGACCACAAGCGGACTCAGGTTGAGCGTCATGCCCATGAGGTTGGGTTCAATGAAATTGCCCATCGTTTGCTGGATCACGGTGATTCCCACCACCAACACAATAACCGGCGACCATTCCTCAAACTGCACCAGCGCCAGCAGCCCCGGCAGAATCGTTGCCACAATCGAGCCAATCGTGGGAATGAAGTTCATAATAAAGACCAGCAGAGCCCAGAATGCCGCGAAATCGAGTCCGACGAACCGCATGATGCCATAGCTCAGAAGGGCCGTGGCCAAGCTGACGGCAGTCTTGACTCCGAAATACGTCTGAATGTCGCGGTCCACACGTTTCAAAATCCCCTGCACACGCTGCCGGCGGTGCTCATCTGGAAACAGTGCCGCCGTTTTTTCCGAAATAAACCGGGATTCCAAAAGAATAAAAACCCCGAAGATGAGGATGAGGAGGGCGGTTTTGAGAAGGCTGGCCAGATTCGTTGCGAGCAGGGCCACCATCCCTGGCAGATCCATTCCGCCCAGAAATTCGCGCAGGGCGGGCGGCTGTTCGACGCCGAGCGAGTGAAAGAGCTGGGCCTGAATGGCCAGCAGGCGGATCTGATACCGCGGCGCAAACTCGGCGACCTTCATTGCGTTATTGGAAATGATGCTGAAGAGCACGAGGCTGAACCCGATAACGGCTGCGAAGGCCAAAGTGAGGCAGAGCCACGGCGGAAGCCGCCGCCCCGTCACGCGCACATACCCGATCCATCGCTCGAGAACCTTAATGAGGTAAACTCCGATGAGGGCAATGACGAGAGGGATGAACAAATCCTTCCCCGCCCGCACCAGCAAAATCGAGATCGCAATCACCAGCATCCATCCCGCCGCCTGCAACCCGCCAAGCCCTTGGATGGGATTGGATCGCCGGTGATGGGACGCGCTCATGGAATTACAATGAGACTACATCCGACGGCGTTTTACGCGGATGAGGGCCAGCGATTTTTGCAAGGAAGCTTTGACGGTGGCGTATTCTTCGTCGTTGAGCTTGGTTTCTTTCATGGCGGATTCCGCGCGGCGGACGGCTTCCTCCGCAGCGGTGGCGTCAATCTCGCTTTCGCGGATCGCCATGTCGGTGAGCACGGCAACTTTGTCCGGGCTGATCTCGGCAAATCCCTCCCCTACGGCCAGACGAATTTCCTCACCTCCTTGAATCACGCGCAACTCACCTGGTGCCAGCAGCGTCATCAAGGGCACGTGGTCGGGCAACACCCCTATCTCTCCTTCAATCCCCGGAATCACCACCGAATCCACGTCTCCTGAAAACGTTTTCTGCTCGGGGGTGACAATTTCCAGGTGAAGCATGGCTAGATTTCTTTCGGTGAGGTGGTGAAGCGCGATGGCGGACGGTGCGCTGCGATCAGACCTTGGAGGCTTCCTCTTGGATCATCTCGATGCCGCCCTTCATGTAGAAATTGCCCTCGGGCACATCATCGTATTTGCCCTCGAGGATTTCTTTGAAGCTGCGGATGGTGTCGGCAATCGAGACGTATTCGCCCTTCGTGCCGGTGAAAATTTCCGCAACATGGAACGGTTGCGAGAGGAAACGCTGGACCTTGCGGGCGCGATGGACGGTGAGTTTGTCATCGGGCGAAAGCTCGTCCATGCCAAGGATGGCAATGATGTCCTGCAAATCTTTGTAGCGCTGGAGCACGTTCTGAACGCCGCGGGCGACTTTGTAGTGCTCTTCGCCCACGATTTCCGGATCGAGTGCTTTCGAGGTCGATGCCAGCGGATCCACGGCCGGATAGATTCCGAGCTCGGAAATCGAACGCTCGAGCACGATGGTCGAATCCAAGTGCGCAAACGTGTTGGCGGGCGCGGGATCGGTGAGATCGTCTGCCGGCACATAGACCGCTTGGAACGAGGTGATCGATCCCTTGGTGGTCGAGGTGATCCGTTCTTGGAGGTCGCCCATTTCGGCAGCCAGCGTGGGCTGGTATCCGACGGCACTCGGTGTGCGTCCGAGCAAAGCGGAAACTTCGGAACCCGCCTGCGAAAACCGGAAAATGTTGTCGATGAAGAGAAGGACGTCCTGGTTTTTCTCATCGCGGAAATACTCGGCCATCGAGAGCGCCGTGAGGGCCACGCGGAGACGCGCGCCTGGAGGCTCGTTCATCTGGCCATAGACGAGGGCCACCTTCGATTTCGAGAGGTCTTTCTGGTTAATGACCCCGGATTCGCTCATTTCGGCGTAGAGGTCATTGCCTTCGCGTGTGCGCTCGCCCACCCCGGCAAAGACCGAGTAGCCACCATGGCCTTTGGCGATGTTGTTGATGAGCTCCATGATGACGACGGTTTTGCCAACGCCAGCTCCGCCGAAAGCACCGACCTTACCGCCTTTCGTGAATGGACAAATCAGGTCAATGACCTTGATCCCGGTCTCGAGGATTTTGGACTTCGTATCCTGTTCGATGAGCGGAGGCGCGGGACGGTGGATGGGATATTTCTTCGTGAAGGTCACGGGACCGCGCTCGTCGGTGGGGTCGCCAGTGACATTGAAAATTCGGCCCAGCACGCCTTCGCCGACGGGCACAGAGATCGGTGCTCCGGTGGCGAGGACTTCCATCCCGCGGCTGAGCCCCTCCGTGGAACTCATGGCAATCGAACGCACCCAGCTTGCACCTAGGTGCTGCTGGACCTCAAGGGTCAGCCGATGGCTTTGGCCCGAGGATTCGAAGGTGATCTCCAGCGCGTCGTAAATCTTTGGAAGCCCTCCTTTGGATAACGAGAACTCGACGTCCACAACGGGACCAATAACCTGAACAATTTTTCCTTTTTGACTCATGGGAATGAAGTTGACCGCCCCGGAAGGGGTTGGGGCAGCCCTGACAACTACCCCGCCTTCCCAAGTCAGACAATAGGATTTTTCTCCGAATTTTCCGCAGCGATCAAAAATTGCGATTTTGAAGCGGGTGGATTATTGACATGGACCGCATGATTGAATCTCCATCCACGCCTCCGCCGAGGGTCTCCGACGACCTCCGAAGAATCCTTTCTTATGCGGATGGCAACCCGATGGGTGTCGCTGCAATCCTAGCCCACACCCGCGGACGCGGACTCCAAACCATGGTCATCATCCTCGCGCTTCCCTTTTTGTCGCCGGTAGCAATCCCCGGACTCTCCATGCCTTTTGGGGTCGCTATTGCCATTTGCGGACTGCGTATCGCCATGCGCCACGAGCCATGGCTGCCGGGGTTTTTGCTGCGGCGCGAGATCCCGTTTGCCGTGCTGGACAAGACGCTCCGCTTTGGCATCGCCATTCAGACAAGGCTCGAAAAACTCTTGTGCGCAAGATGGCCGATTTTCGTTGCCAGCCAGCCGGCAACGATGGTTTGCGGATTTGGTATTGTCGTCTCCGCCTTCCTCCTCAGCCTGCCGATCCCCCCGCCCTTCCCTCTCACAAATACCCTTCCGGGGTTCGCCATTATTTTTATCGCGCTCGGAATGCTCGAACGCGATGGACTCGTCATCGCCCTTGGCTACACGCTCTGCCTGCTCTCCGCCCTCTACGTCACCGGCATCATCCTGCTCGGCGGAGCCGGCGCGGCGGGAATCTGGCACTGGCTTTCAGGGTTCGCTGGCTCGTCGGGTTGATTCTATTGAAGTTTGCGGGGATTTCTGCGTGGATAATGGGATTATGGTTCATATCGACATCAATTATCTGGGCGGTTTGCGGTGCGAGGCAGTTCACGGGCCTTCCGGCGCGAAGGTGCTGACCGATGCGCCGGTGGACAATCACGGCAAAGGGGAGGCATTTTCTCCGACGGACCTTGCGGCGGCCTCGTTGGGGTCCTGCATGGCAACGATCATGGGAATCGCCGCCGAGCAGCAAGGCGTCGATCTCGGCGCGGTGCGCATCGGCGTGGATAAGGTGATGTCGAAGGACTCGCCACGCCGGATTGTAAAAATCGAGGTGGCGTTCACGATCAATCTCCCGCCCGATTTCCCCAAACGAAAGACCCTAGAAAATGCCGCGCTGGCTTGCCCGGTGCATCATAGCCTGCATCCCGAGATCGAACAGGTCGTGCGATTCAACTGGGTCGGGTGAGGACCGATACGTGAAAGATCCCGACTCTATTTTTCGCCGACGGAAAAACTGTTTAACGACGGTCGTGTGCCGATAAACCGTCGGCCAGTTGTTCGTGTTTGTGAACTGTTCGAGATAATCGTCGCGGGTGCCGCGCGCCGCCGTTGCGGAACTCGAGACCTAGCAAGGTCCATGGCGGGAGAGAGATGGCGTCGCCAATCACAAGCTTTGGATCAGATTCAAACTCGCCGGGACCGTCGGGACCTTCCGCGCCGGGCTGCCAACGGACTTTTGCCACAGGCTTTTCCCCGGTTGGGAATCCGTCGCCGAGGCTGAAGCTGCGCGCTTCGGGCGATCTGTTGATCAGCAGGAGCCGCAGTGTGCCGGTGTCATCACGTGAAGCGTAGGCGAGAATGGCGGGATCGCTGGTGGTGACTGTCAGGATCAGGCCTTGCAGCATTTGCCCGGCGATCTGCACAGCGCGTCCAGTCGGCAACAGGGAATCATTGGCGTCTGCAGCGTCCCAAAGCTCCGGAGTCCCTGCATTGTTCATCCACCGGGTGTTCCAGACGAGAGCGGCATCCATCCGCGGATGGGTGGCTGACCGGGCGAGAATATCGACGAGGACGAGTCCATGGCCGAATGATGAGGCATTGCTCCATCCCGTGTTGAGCGGATGCCCCATCCAGTCCGCCGAGTTGGTTTCGGTGAGGAGAAAGCGAATGCGCTCTGCGTCGGCAGGCGATGCCTGCGTGCGGAGGGCATTTTCAATGGATCGCAATTGACCGCCGAGCGAGACATGCCGGGTGGCGAATGTTTCAAAGCGTCCCCAATCATAGACAGGATAGGAGTGGAGGGCGAGGTAGTCGATGACATCGCCCGCTCCTGCCAACACGGTGGGCCACCATGGAGTCTTGCGGTCGGCATCCTTATCGGCTGCCGAGATATCCTTCTCGGAGTCCGGCCCATTGGCTGCGATCTTGATCTCCGGATCAATCTTGCGCAGGGCCTCTGCGAAAAGTCTCAGGTCAGCCGTATAGTCGGCGGCCGACGCAAATCCATTCGGCCCATGACTTCGAGCACCATCACGCGATTGTGACTTTCAGCCGTCGTGTGCAGGCGGTCCAGCGCGTCCGTGGCACAGGCCACGGCGGAATCGAAACCGAAGGTGATCGTGGTTGCGGCGAGGTCGTTGTCAATCGT
>JBBQRY010000004.1:0-25876 GCA_038214335.1 Chthoniobacterales bacterium | reverse complement strand
GTGTCCGTCTTGGCCCATTTTTGCGATGAGGATGCGGGGACGGCGGCCTTCGCGTTTCTCGAAGTCGTCGGCCATGGTGCGCACTGCTTTGATGTCGTCCATATTTCCGTAGGATGAGGCATAGACTCCGCTGATCGAGCGGATGACCGCCTTGTAGCGTCCGGCGACTTTTTCGACGGCGTCGCTGATTTCGCCGAGGGTGGCGCGGGCTTGGGCGGCTTCGATGGCGAGGGCCAAGAGGTTGCCATTCTTTTTGTCTTCGGCGGCGGCGGTGATGGCGGCGAGGCAGCGTTGGACGGCGGCTTCGTCGCGTTCGGCGCGGAGTTTTTTCAGGCGTTCGATTTGGGACTGACGAACGGCGGTGTTATCGACGGTGAGGATGTCGAGGGGGTCTTCTTTTTCGAGGCGGAATTTGTTGACGCCAACGATTGTTTCGACGCCGGAGTCGATTTTTGCCTGACGGCGTGCGGCGGCTTCTTCGATGCGCATTTTTGGAAGGCCGGTTTCGATGGCCTTCGACATGCCGCCGAGGGCTTCGACTTCCTGGATGTGCGCCCAGCCTTTTTCAAGGAGTTCGTGGGTGAGGGCCTCGACGTAGTAGCTGCCGCCCCATGGATCGACAACCGAACAGATGCCGGTTTCGTTTTGGAGGAAGAGTTGGGTGTTGCGGGCGATGCGGGCCGAGAAATCGGTCGGCAGGGCAATCGCTTCGTCGAGCGCGTTGGTGTGCAGGCTCTGGGTGTGCCCGAGCGTCGCGGCCATGGCCTCGATGCACGTGCGGGCGATGTTGTTGAAAGGATCCTGCTCGGTGAGCGACCATCCGCTGGTCTGCGAGTGGGTGCGCAGAGCCATGGATTTTGGATTCTTGGGATTGAACCCCTTGACGATTTTTGCCCAGAGCACACGCGCGGCGCGCATCTTGGCGACTTCCATGAACAGGTTTTTGCCCTGAGCCCAGAAAAACGAAAGCCGTGGGGCAAACGCGTCGATGTCGAGTCCTGCAGCGGTGCCGGTGCGCAGGTATTCGAGTCCGTCGGCCAGCGTGTAAGCCATTTCGAGGTCGGCGGTCGCGCCGGCTTCCTGCATGTGGTAACCCGAGATCGAGATCGAATTGAACTTCGGCATCTTCTGGGACGTGAACTCAAAAATATCCGCAATGATGCGCATCGAGGGTTCTGGCGGATAGATATACGTGTTTCGCACCATGAACTCCTTGAGGACGTCGTTCTGGATCGTTCCGGCAAGTTGGTCGAGCGTCACACCCTGCTCAAGAGCGGTCACAATGTAGAAAGCGAGCACGGGCAACACGGCGCCGTTCATGGTCATGGAAACACTGATCCGGTCGAGCGGGATGCCGCCGAAGAGGATTTTCATGTCAAGGATCGAGTCGATGGCCACGCCGGCTTTGCCGACATCGCCCACCACGCGCGGATGGTCGGAGTCGTAGCCCCGGTGGGTCGCAAGGTCAAAGGCGACCGAGAGCCCCTGCTGTCCGGCAGCGATATTGCGTTTGTAGAAGGCGTTGGATTCTTCGGCGGTCGAGAAGCCGGCGTATTGGCGGACCGTCCACGGACGCTGAACATACATCGTCGCGTAGGGTCCGCGCAGGTAGGGGGCAATGCCTGCTGTGAAACCAAGGTGCTTGCAGGCTTCGAGGTCTTCCGGTCCGTAGGCGGGCTTGAGCGGAATGTTCTCGTTGGTCATCGCCGTCGCGTCGGCGGGCGCTTTTCCAGTCTCTGCTGCGAATGCGGCTTCCCAGTCGGCGGGCTTGGCGGCGGGTTCCGGACGGAAGGCGATGTGAGTGAAGTCAGGGCATTTCATGGTGTGATGTCGTGCGGGAACGCTGCGTGAAATTATTTGGAAAGCTCTTTTTGGAGCGTGTTGAGGAAGGCGAGGCAATCGACTTTGAGGTGGATGAAATCGTCCACTCCCGTCGCCTTGTGGGCTTCGATTTGATCGGTCGGATATCCGGCCAAAATGATTTTGGCCTTTGGCAAAGCGGCTTTGATCGCCGGGACAAACGCCGGAACAATTTCCGGATACGTGTCGTCGGTCGAGCAGAGAACAATCACGTCGGCTTTCGATGCGGTGGCTTGGGCGACGGCCTCTTCGACGGATTTTGCACCGAGGGTTTCTTGATGGACATCGAATCCGCCGGTGGCAAAGAACCCGGAGGAGAAGTCGGCGCGGGCTTTCGACTGCTTGGGCGATCCGAATTTGGCGAGCCAGACTTTGGGCGGGTTGGGGCGGGTGGCGGCGCGGAGGGTTTCGTAACCTTCGGCGACACGAATGACTCGGACGCGGGAGATTTCGGGCATTCCGACTTTTTTGCGTCCGAGGGCGGCGCGGACTTCGCCAAGCGTGGCACCGGCTTGAAACGCCTTGGCGATGTCGTCCACCGAATGGGATGCCAGCGTGACTCCCCCTTTGCGGGCGGCGGCGATCCATTTGGAACGCTCTGCAAATTTGTTTTCGCACTTCAGGTCAACCGGAGCGAGCGGGGTCTCCGAAGGATTCGGAAAGAGGTTGACGCCGATGATCGGGTCGCGGCGTTTGGAGACCGCATCGAGGCGGACCTTGGCCGAAGCGGCAACGGCGGACTGCGGAAATCCCTCGCGGAGGGCAACCGCCATGCCGCCGTGTTTCTCGACTTCTTGGAAGAGCTCCCATGCTTGCTTGGCGAGTTCCAGCGTGAGCGACTCGATATACCATGATCCGCCTGCGGCGTCGGCCACCTCGGAGAATCCGCACTCCTCACCGAGGATGGTGTGGATGTTCCGTGCGATGCGGGTGGAGAATTCGTCCGGTGTGCGGGCGGGTTCATCAAACGCAGCGAGGTGCATGCTGTCGGCTCCGCCAATGACTCCTGCGAATCCTTCGGATGTGGCACGGAGCATATTTGTGTGCGGATCGAGCACGGATTTGTTGAGGATGCTGCTGCGGGCGTGGAGGAAAAGCGGGCTGGTCGGAACCCCGAAGGCGGAAGTCATTCGGTCCCAAAGGAGACGTGCCGCGCGGAGTTTCGCAATCTGCATGAAAAGGTTGGACCCCAACGAAAGGGCCATGGCGAAACGCGGAGCAATCTCTTCGTCGGCAATACCGCAGGAGCCGATCACCCGGAAATACGCGGCTCCGGTAGCCAGTCCGAAAGCCAATTCCTCGACAGCCGTGCCACCAGCATCCGCCCACAAATTGGCTTGGATGCCGACCGTGCGCAGTCCCGAACCGGCAGCCCATTTGGCAAGCTCCGACATCTCGGCATATGCATCATCAAGGTGCAGAGACAATTTTCCATCGCACGCCCACTCGGTGAGAGGGTCGGCAAGAACCGCGCCCGAGAATCCCTTTTCGCCGGTGAGTGCTTTCAGGAGTCCGGCCAGCGGCAGAGCACTGGCTCCGGCAAAGGCCATGACCGGCGCAGCATTCAGATCGACCCCGCCAAGGGCCGCCTCGGCATCCTCGAGTGTGCTTAAAGAAAGCCCACAGACGCCGACTTCGCCCGCAGACGCTTCATCCGGGTCCAGCGCACGGCGAGTGGCGGTATCCGGCAAAAGTGCGACGGCATTCTGTCCGCGCATGAGATCCCGGGTGATGGCTTTGTGGAATTCCCCGAGGCAACCTTGGGAAATTTCCTGCGCCACCAACCATGGCCGTCCTTTGTAGCCTGCAGCATTTCTGCCGCGTCCGTAGGGAGGAAGTCCGGGCCAGGACTCTGGAAACGCCTGAGCAGCAAGGTCCTCGGCACCGTAAATCGGCTGAAGCTTGATCCCTTCCGGCGTGGTCGTGATCAATTTTTTGTCAAACGGTGCGCCTTTCAGCGACTCTTCGGCGGCATGGCGCCATTCTTCGTAAGTGGCCGGTGAGAATTCATCAAGGGTGAGCTTCATAGGAAAAATTGGGAAATGTGATTGGTAAGAACCGCCAGAGGCGGAAAATGGAGACTAACGGGCGACCAAGGCGGCTAAAAACTTCTTTACGGGACTTCTTCGACGAGGGCTTCGCTGGTCTGTCCGTTGACCGTGATCATCAGCCGCTGATGCCGTCCGGTTGGACGCGGGGCCGCCGGGGCAGGTGCGGCAGCAGGTGCTGCCGGTTTGGCCGGGGCGGGAGCGGTGATGGATTCGGGGGCTTTGATGAACTTCTCGTATTCCATCGGGAACATTGCGAAGAGCACGACGGCTTCGTCCGTGGTAGGAAGAGATTTCTCCGCGAGCTGCTTGCGAAGGTTTTCGACGTTCGGCTGGAGGGCGTCCGCAGGCCGCGAGGTCATCGGGGATTTGCCGGTGTTCTTCTCCGCGAGCGCGAGCACTTCCTTGTCCACCGGGGCGGGAGTGCGTCCGTAATTGCCCAAACCAATGTCCATCGCCGCCGGAGAAAAATTTTTCCAGCGTCCGAATTTCACGTTGAGCATGGCTTGGGTGCCGACGATCTGGGAGATCGGGGTGACGAGCGGAGCCCAGCCGAGGCACTCGCGGACGTGGGGGATTTCGGCCAGCACCTCGTCGATCCGGTCGCTCATGTTCATGTCCTTGAGCTGGACGCGGAAGTTCGAGAGCATTCCGCCGGGCACCTGATAGACGAGCGTATCGCTGTCCACGCGCTCGTTGGCAGTCGAAGTGAATGCCGAAAGTTCCGCATAAATCTTCGTGAAATACTCGCGTAGCTCAGCGAGTTTTTTCCGGTCGTAATGGGGCTGACGCGGATTTCCATCGAGCAGGGTGAGCATCCGGAGCGTATCGGGCTGTGAGGTGCCATTGGCAAACGGCGAAATCGAGGTCTCAATCGCGACGGCACCGGCATCGGTCGCTGCCAGATACGAGGCGGCGGCGAGTCCGGCGGTGTCGTGGCTATGCAGCGTGACGGGGAGTCCGGTCAGTTTGATGATCCCTCGGACCATCTCGGCGGCGACGTGCGGGGTGATGACTCCCGACATGTCCTTGATGCCGATTTCGACGCAGCCCATGTCTTTGAGTTCGCCGGCAAATTTGAGGAAGGCCTCGATCGTGTGAGCGGGGCTGGTCGTGTAGCAGATCTCGCCGCGTGCGACTTTGCCCGCTTTGTTCACCGCCGCAATGGCGGGCGCCAGGTTGCGAGGATCGTTGAGACCGTCAAAAATCCGGAAGACCTCGATGCCGGCATCCGCCGTGCATTTCACAAAAAGCTCAACCACATCATCCGGGAAGCACTTGTATTGAACAATGTTCTGTCCGCGCAGCAACATCCCTTGCGGGGTCTTCGGAGCGGCTTTGCGAAGCTCGCGCACACGGTCGAAAGGTTGCTCACCGAGAAAGCGCAGGCTCGTGTCGATGGTCGCACCACCCCATGTTTCCAGCATCCGGAAGCCCAATTCGTCAAGAATCGGAGCAGCGGGAAGCATCTGACTGGTCTTCATCCGGGTGGCGGCCATCGATTGGTGGCCATCGCGGAGGACGGTATTATTAAAGGCAACAGGCGTCATAAAATGGTTCGGGTGTTAAAATACATTAGAAAGTCTAATATCGAGCGTCAAGCCGATATGGAGGATTTCCTTCAAATGTTTTTTACCGGCGTACGGGTCGTTCGCCAAAGATGGCTGAGCCGATGCGCACGAGCGTGCTTCCCTCCAAAATGGCGGTCTCGAAGTCGCCGCTCATTCCCATGGAAAGTTCCGGCAGGGGATGGGCGGTGCGGACGACGATTTCGTCGCGGAGTTCCCGCAGCGTGGCAAAATAGGGAGCAGACTCACGGGACTCCGCACAATAGGGCGCCATGGTCATGAGTCCACGCACCTCGATATGCGGCAGCGCAAGAAGCCGGTCGATGGATTGACGGAGGACATCTGGAGAAAACCCGAATTTCGAAGTTTCGCCAGAGGTGTTCACTTCCAGAAGCAGGGCCGGACGCAGACCGGATTCTGACGCGATCCGGTTGATCTGCATCGCGGTATCTGCGCTGTCGATGCCATGAAAAAGTTGAAAGAGTGGGAGGGCGCGGCGGATTTTATTCGACTGGAGGTGCCCGATGAAGTGCCATTCGAGCGCAGCGGGAAGCAGCGAAACTTTCCCCTGTGCCTCTTGGATTTTGTTTTCTCCAAAGAGGGTCTGGCCGCAGGAGAGGGCCTCACGGACGGCTTCCGGCGGGTGGGTCTTGGAAACGGCCACGAGCCGGACGGATTGCGGATCGCGTCCGGCGGCGGTTGCGGAGGATAAAATTCGGCAGCGAATGGCAGCGAGTCTGTCTTCAATGGAGGGCATAAGAAAATCTGTTCTGGCAATGCGTGTCGATATTAGCGTAACTTATCCGCGAGGATTCGGATGCAAATTCAAACATTCAAAGTATTCTGCGATTTGGCCGACACGGAAAGTTTTTCCAAGGCGGCGGAGCGCAATGGTATCACACAGAGCGCGGTGAGTCAGCAGGTTCGTTCCATTGAGGAGCAATTTCTGGTCCGGCTGATCGACCGCGGGCGTCGGGCATTTTGTCTCACCCCGGAGGGTCAGGCGTTTTTGGCATCGAGCCGGGAGATTGTCGGAGCTTACGAAGAGCTCGGCACGCGGATGAAGAAACTTCAAGAGGTTGTCTCGGGAGAACTCCGCATTGCCACGATTTTCAGTATTGGACTGCACGAGTTGCCACCGTATTTGAAGAGATTTCGGCGGGAGTTGCCGCTGGTGGATGTGCGGATGGATTACCGCCGCTCCGCGCAGGTTTATGCTGCGGTGCAGGAAAACCGGGCGGACGTCGGACTGGTCGCGTATCCGGCCTCCCGGCGCGGGATCACGGCCTCGGTCTTCTGGAGGGATCGCTTGATGGTGATTTGTGCGCCCACCCATGCGCTGGCGGCGCGGCGCAAGCTGACGCTCGCGGAATTGGGCGGGGAGAAATTTATTGCGTTCGAGCCGGATCTTCCGACGCGGCGGGAGGTGGACCGCCAGCTTCGGCAAGCCGGAGCGCGCGTGCGGGTGGCTTTTGAGTTCGACAACATTGAGACCGTCAAGCGGGCGGTGGAGATCGAGAATGCGATTTCGATTGTGCCGCGCACCTCGGTGCGGGCGGAGGTCGAGGCCGGACAACTGATCTGCATCGAGCTTTCCGATCCCGAGATGTGGCGCCCTCTGGGCACGCTGGTCAAAAAATCCTCTGCAGGCACACCGGCTCTGCGCGAGTTTCTTGCGATGCTCGAGAAGACGGATCTTGGTGGCGAGGGCGGGGACTTTCGCAATCACGCACGGAAAGGAACAAAATGAACAAAATGAGCACTGACAACAAACCTCCCGCTATCGGGATTATTGGCGGCAGCGGACTTTACGAGATGGAGGGGTTTACGGGCGTGGCGGATATCGCCGTGAGCACGCCGTTCGGGGAGCCGTCGGATGTCATCATTGGCGGCACCCTGCATGGGCGTCCGGTTTTTTTCCTTCCCAGGCATGGACGCGGACATCGAATCGCGCCGCATGAGATCAACCACCGTGCAAACCTGTGGGCACTGCGCTCGCTGGGTGTGCGCTGGGTCATTGCCGTGACGGCTGTAGGCAGCCTGCAAGAGGAGCTTCGTCCGCGCGATATCGTGTTGCCCGACCAGTTGTTTGACCGCATGAGCGGACGGGATCGACACACGTTTTTTGGAAATGGCATTGTCGCACATCCTTCTTTTGCAGAGCCGTTTAGCGGCGGACTCCGGCGCGTGCTGGCGACCGCCTGTGCGGAATCCGGACGCCGATTTCACGAGAGCGGCACGTATGTGAACATGGATGGGCCGGCGTTTTCCACCCGGGCGGAGTCGTTGTTTAATCAAAAGATGGGATTTTCTGTGATTGGAATGACGAATCTTCCCGAGGCCAAACTCGCCCGGGAGGCGGAAAACGCGCTGGCCCCGCTCGCGATGGTGACCGACTACGATTGCTGGAAAGTCGATGAGGAGCCGGTGACGGCCGGGGCGGTGATCGGCCACCTTCATGCCAATGTCGCGACTGCGAAGGATATCCTCTCGCGTGCCATTCCACTCATCCCCGCACAACCAGATTGGGCGGAACACCAGAGTCTGGATTTTGCCATTATGACGGCACAGGAATTGTGGCCGGAGGAAACAAAAGAAAATCTTGGTAGGATTTTGGAGAGGTTTGTGCGATAGGTGCGTTATCTGCGCCGTATTATTTCACATGAAAACTTTTTCTTGGTTCCTGCTTCCGATGATATCCGCTCTGCTGGGTGTCGCCTGCCAATCCGCACACTCCCAACCCTCGCAGGCGCAAGCACCGGCGGCGGACGGCTACTCCGAGGCATTGCCCGTTGGGGACTCCACCCCTCCCGCACAACCCACCAACGGCCAGCCCGCCACGCCAAGGCTTTCCTACAACTCCTGCAACGTCGAGGGTCAGTATGTCGCGCTGACCTTTGATGACGGCCCTCATGCTACGCTCACACCCAAGTTGCTCGATATCCTCAAAGAGAAAGGCGTGAAGGCCACGTTTTTTGTGCTTGGCCAATGTGTGGCCGCCAATCCCGACGTGATCGCACGGGCGGCCCAAGAAGGGCACGAGATCGGCAACCACAGCTACGATCACAAATCCTTCACGAAGGCTGGAGCTGCAGGCGTGGCCTCGGAAATCAACAAGACCAACGACGCCATCCAAGCCGCCATCGGCAAAAAACCGACGGTTGTGCGCCCGCCCTACGGTGCCACCAACAGCACGATCACCAAACGCCTCAATGAGGAATTTGGACTCAGGGTGATCATGTGGGATGTCGATCCTCTTGATTGGAAAGTGCGAAATTCTGCGCACGTCACCGAGCAGATCCTGAAAAACGCGAAGGCCGGATCGATCATCCTCTCGCACGATATCCATCCCACAACCGTTGCTTCCGTCGCCGCGACCATCGACGCACTCAAAGCGAAGGGATTCCAATTTGTGACGGTCTCCGAGCTTCTCGCTATGGACCGTCCTCAAGCGGTGGCCTCGAAGGCGCCCGCCACCTCCTCACCCGTCAAACCCAACTAAAAAACCCCATGCGGATTCCCTTCGGGCATCCGCCATCCAGCCATGAATGACGATCCAGCATCCGGATTTTCCGGGATCGACCTTGCCAGTAGTTTTATGCCCGATTGGGCAAAACCTGGAACCAATCAAAACGCGCCGCTCGTCGAGCGATTTGGAGACCGTCAGGATGACCGCCCGGCACGGGGCGGAGACCGCCGAGACCGGCGTCCAGATGCGCGCCCGCGCGGAGCCGGGCGTCCGGGCGGCAGATCCGACAACCGCGGGGGCGGCGGACGCGGCGACCAACGCGGAGGCGGACGTGGGGATCAGCGCGGCGACCGCCGCGATGACCGGCGTCCCATCGAGCCGCCTGAGCCGGTTTTGGCTGGATGGAAGGCGACGATCCTTCCCGATCCGCGCGGCATTGAGGGCCTTGCCAAGCAGCTCAAATCCAGCGGCAAGGCGTATCCGCTCTTTGATTTGGCGGTGCTGATTCTCGAAAAGACCGAGCGCTACTCGGTGGTGTTTCATCCCGAGGCCGGAGCTACGCCGCTGACGCGATTGGAATCCGACGGTAGCCTGTGGGTCAGTGAGGCCGCGGCGATCCGCCACGTGCTCGACCACCAACTCGAAAAATTCTACCGCCGCGAAGTCACCCAAGGAGAGCCTCCGAAAGGGTCGTTCTCTTTCATCGCCATCTGCGGAATGAGCGACACCGTGCTCGGACCCCCAAATTTTCATGATTACCAGACCCGGTTGCACCGGCTTCATGCCGAGAAGTTTGCTCGGATGCCGTTCGAGGCGTTCAAGAGCCGGGTGCGGATGGTGAAAGAGCCCGAAGTTCTGGAAAAATGGAAATCCGACCAGAGCACACGGGAAGAGTTTTTCGCTCTTGATTCTGCCGAAGGTGCTGAGCCTGTGAAGCTGGCCGACCGTGCGGCGGTCGAGCGGCATTTCCGTGCGCAGCTTTCTCAGGGCATGCTCGTAGCCGTGACTGGTGAGGTGGAAGTCCATGGCCCGGTGGCAATTCACCATTGCGACACCGTCGTCCGCCAACTCGCTCAGAATGCCGTGCTCGATTTGCGGAGGTTTCCTCTGCCGCTCGCCCACGTGCTCGGCCAGTCGCTCTCCACCAAAGGACTGCAAGTGTTCAAGGCCCACGAAAATATCACTTACATCTCGGTCGCGCGTCCGCGCTACCTCGACCGCGTGAACACACCTGTTGCCGACGGCATCGCCGGAATTCTCGACCATCTGGAATCCGCTCCATCCGGTCAGCCCCGTCCCGAGCAATGGAAAGCCCTCCTCGCCCTGCGCGTAACGCCGGAAGACGCGACCGCCAAGGAGGCCGCACTGGTGGGGGATCTCTCATGGCTCATCCACCAAGGCCATGTCATTGATTACGCCAAACGTGGACTCGAAGCCGTCCGCAAACCCAAGCCCCGTCTGGAACATCCAGAGAAGGCGGCGAAGAAATCGGGAAAGCCGCGGCAGCCAGAGAGATCGGAGAAATCCCTCCCGGTCGCAGCCTCTCCCCAAGCCTCTGCGGCAGTATCTACAGCGTCCCCTACAGCTTCTGAGGCAGCCTCGTCGGCAGCAGCAGCGTCTCCCGATAAGCCCGCTCCGCAAGTGGAGGAAAGCCCCATCTCGCACGACACCACACTACCCGCATCGGATGACTCCCCAGTGTCGAACTCCGAGACTCCTCAGTAGGTTCGGCCTGAGCTCGCCACTATGCCTGACGTTCGGCGGCTAGGGTCTGGACAGATCGTTGGATGGCGGCGGCGAGTTCCGGGCGGCGGATGGGTTTGCTGAGGTAGTCGTTCATTCCGCCATCGAGACAGCGCTGGCGGTCACCGAACATGGCATCGGCGGTGAGGGCAATGATGGCGCATTCGGGAACCTCGGGGTGAGCGGATTCGTGGGCGCGAATTTGTGCGGCAGCCTCCATGCCATCCATCACAGGCATTTGGAGATCCATGAAGATGATGTCGTAGGGTTGGCGCTGATGGGCTTCGAATCCATCGCGTCCGTTTTCGGCGGAGTCGCTTTCGTAGCCGAGGGAAAGAAGCATCCGCTGGGCCAGCATTCGGTTCACTGAGTTGTCCTCGACGACGAGCACGCGCCAGTTGGCACCGGACGAGCGTCGGACGGCGGAGGGCGGGGATGCCGCGTGGGTGGCGGTTTTCTGATATCCAGGCACGGTCATGAGGGCGAGTTCCAGGGCGAAGACCGATCCGGACGGAGACGAGCGGACGAGGGTGACATTGCCGTCGAGAAGTTCTGCGAGGCGTTTGCAAATGGCCAAGCCGAGACCCGTGCCCCCAAATCGGCGCGTTGTGGAGGAGTCGGCCTGAGAGAAGGGCTTGAAGAGGCGCGTCACGCGGTCGGGAGGAATTCCGATCCCGGTGTCGGACACTTCGACGAGCAGCGGAAACCGTCCATCCTTCGGATCTTTCTCTCCCTGTTTGGCGGTGATGACGACTTCGCCCGAGGGGGTAAATTTCACGGCATTGCCAATCAGGTTGAGAAGGATTTGGCGGAGGCGTCCGGCATCGGTGCAGAGGGCGACGGGAACGGGATCTGCCACATGGATTCTAATCTTGACTCCCTTGGCCAGTGCTGTGGCACCGTAGAGATCCACGACATCGCGCAGGCATTGACGGACTTCCACGGCGGTGGCCTGAATGGCAAGTTTGCCTGATTCGATACGAGAGAAATCCAGAATGTCGTTGAGGAGCAGGAGGAGTGCGTCGCCACTGCGGCGGATCATTTCGACCTGTTCCTTCTGAGGCTCGTCGAGTGTGGTCTCGGTGAGAAGATCCGCGAACCCGAGCACGCTGTTGAGTGGGGTGCGGATCTCGTGGCTCATCACGGCAAGGAACTCACTTTTTGCTCGATCTGCGGATTGGGCGGCTTCTTTTTCACGGATGAGATCCTGCTCGGCGGTCTTGCGGGCGGAGATATCGAGACCGGCTCCACGATAGCCAATGATCTGGCCGAGCGCGTTGGTGATCGGCACACCATTGATACTGATCCAAATGAGCGTGCCGTCTCCGCGCAGCATGCGGTGCTCCAGGTCGCGGAACGGACCCTTGCTCAGCAGGGTCTGATCGGAGGCCGCGCGCACCTCTTCGGCATCCTCGGGTGGAACAAACGAGAGCGGATGTTGGCCGATGAGTTTATCGAGCGGGTAGCCGAGAACGTCGATCACCCGATCTGAGAGGTAGGTGTAGTAGCCATTGGCATCCACCTCCCAGATAAACTCTCCGGCCGCATCCGACACGTCGCGCAGGCGGCGTTCGACTTCGCGCAGCGGCGTGAGATTGAGAATAGTTCCCACCGCAAGAAGTTGTCCCGAAAGTGTTTCGACATACTGTCCGCGGTCCAACAGCCAATAGACCCGCTGGTTGGCTCCAAAAATGCGATATTCCACATTCCACTTCGTGCCCTCCTCCCCAGTCCATGCCGCTTGGCATCGGGCGAGATCCTTGGGATGGATGCAGACCATCCATTCGGTGCGGGAGTGAGGAGCATCTTGGGGATTGGCCCATCCGAGATCGGCAAGGTTCCCACGCCAGGTGAACACTTCCTCGCTGGTATCGTATTGGTAAATCGCTTCGCCGATGGCTTCCACAATGGCGCGCTCCGCAATCTCCGCCGTGGCAATTTTTTCTCCGTCCGCGATATTGCGCAGCCGGAAAGAATAAACGGCAAGGCCGACCGTGAGCGAGACGGCAAGACCGATGAGCACAGACGACCATGCGGCGGAGCGCAGGGAAGCGAGGGTCGGTTGCAGGCGGTCCGAGGTGGATTCCACAACAAGCACCCCCCGCGGTTGATCCCCTCCAGACATGATCGGCACCATCGCCACAACAAGCGACTCGGTGGATCCGGGATAGGCAATCTCGCCCACCCACCCCTTGCTGGTGGTCTGGACGGAGAGTGCGCAAAAATAAATCGTCTCCTTGCTGAAATCCCCGCTCTTGCCGGGAAGTGCCGGAAGCCGCTCCCACGAACGCGGCGGATAGTTTTCGCTATCGACCACCATGCGTGGAATTTCCTTGTCGAATTTGACGGTATAAATCCTCGAAAGAAGCTGCTCGTTGGCTTTTGTCTCGTTGAGCGGCTTCTGCTGCTGGACGTAATCTTTCGCAACGATTTCCTGCGGAGTTTTCGTGGCAAAGAGATTGTAGCCGCCGGCTTCCATCGCGCTGGCTGTGCGCCACGCAATCGCCTCAAGGCGCTGCCGGTTATGGATGTTGTTGCGCGCGCTGGCTTGGTCGTAGATAAAATACGCCGAGGCAATGAAGCACAGCAAAACGGACAAGCCGACATAGACGGCGTCCTTCACCGGACTCGTTCTCGTGGCGAGCGAGAATTTCACAGGGGCAGGAGGTTTTCTACGAGAAGTAGGATTCTCATAGCGCTGCTTTGACGATGGCTTCCAGCTTGACGATGTCCGCCGCAAATTTCCGGATGCCTTCGGCCAGCTTGTCGGTGGCCATCGCATCTTCGTTCAGCATCCAGCGGAAGGATTTCTCGTCGAGCGAGATTTTTTCGATGTCTAACGCGGCGGCCTTTTCTGGATCGAGCTGCCGAGTGAGCGGCTTGGTCGAGTTTCCGAGTTCTTCCAGAAGTTCGGGGCTGATCGTGAGCAGGTCGCATCCGGCGAGGGATTCAATTTGGCCGGTATTTCGAAAGCTCGCGCCCATCACCTGGGTCTTGTAACCAAACTTTTTGTAGTAGTTGTAAACTTCATTCACCGATTGGACGCCGGGATCTTCCGCGCCTGTGAATTCCTTGCCGGTCGTGGCCTTGTAGTAATCGTAAATCCGGCCCACAAAGGGAGAAATCAGACGCACGCCCGCTTCTGCGCAGGCGATTGCTTGGGGCAGCGAGAACAGGAGCGTGAGGTTGCAGTGAATGCCATCCTTCTCGCAGCGGGCGGCGGCTTGGGCGCCTTCCCATGTCGATGCGATTTTGATGAGAACACGCTCGCGGGAGACTCCCGCCTTCTCGTAAAGCGAAATCAGGGAGTGGGCTTTCTCGACGGTGGCTTCCACATCAAACGAGAGCCGGGCATCCACCTCGGTGCTCACGCGTCCGGGCACGATGTTGAGAATCTCGCGCCCAAAGGCAATGAGCAGGTCGTCAATAATGGCCTTGTGCAAATCCGAACCGGAAAGCGCGCTGCCGCTGCTGTCGGTAATCACTTTGTCGAGCAGGTGACGGTATTCTTTTTGCTGGACTGCTTTAAAGATCAGCGTCGGATTCGTGGTGGCATCCTGCGGTTTGAATTGCCGAATCGTTTCAAAGTCTCCGGTGTCCGCAACGACGGTGGTGAATTGCTTGAGTTGGTCGAGGGTGGTGGATTCGCTCATAAAGGGAGTAGTTCGCATCAGGTTGGGTCCCCATGCCCGCAAAAGCAATCTGGAAATCGCCGACATCTGGAAATCGTCCCCAGCAAAACGGGCGCTTCCCGGAAAGGAAGCGCCCGTGGCTGATTGTGATGAAGGAGAAACCGGATCAGGCGGCGTTGCGACCGATGCAATTCAGATCCTCAAACGACGCGATGAGGCGCTTGGTGAAGGTGGCTTCACCAGCTCCGAGCCAGAGGCGCGGGTCGTAGTATTTCTTGTTCGGGGAATCCGGGCCGGTTGGGTTACCCATTTGACCCTGAAGGAAATCGTGGTTCTTGGCTTCGTAGCCGCGCACGCCATCCCAGAACGCCCACTGAAGGTCGGTATCGAGATTCATCTTGATGGCTCCGTAGCTGAGGGCCTCGCGGATTTCTTCGCGTGAGGAACCTGAGCCGCCGTGGAATACGAAATTTACGGGCTTGGGAGCCGTGCCGAATTTCTTTTCGATGAACTCTTGGGAGTCTTTGAGGATCGTCGGTTTGAGCTTCACGTTGCCGGGTTTGTAAACGCCGTGAACATTTCCGAAAGCGGCTGCAATCGTGAAGTTCGGGCTGATTTTTCCGAGCAACTCATAGGCCTGGGCGACTTCTTCGGGCTGGGTGTAGAGCCGGGATTCATCCACTCCCGTGTTGTCCACACCGTCTTCTTCACCGCCGGTCACGCCGAGTTCGATCTCGAGAGTGATGCCGATTTTGGCCATACGGGCGAGGTATTTGGCGCAAATCTCGAGGTTTTCCTCGATCGGCTCTTCCGAGAGGTCGAGCATGTGCGAGCTGTAAAGCGGGCGGCCGTTTTTAGCAAAATACTCTTCGCTGGCTTCGAGCATGCCGTCCATCCATGGCAGAAGTTTCTTCGCGCAATGGTCGGTGTTCAGGATCAGGGGCACACCGTAGGCCTTGGCTGCCGCATCGGCATAGTGGGCTCCCGCAATGGCTCCAAGGATTGGGCCAAGCTGGTTTTCCTTGCTGACGCCTTTACCGATGAATGCCTGAGCTCCACCGTTGCTGAATTGGATCATCATCGGGGAATTGGCCTCGCGCCCAGCGGCCAGAGCCGCGTTCACCGAGTTCGTCCCAATGCAGTTGACCGCTGGCAAGGCAAACTCGTTCGCCTTCGCATCATCAAGGACTGCTTTCACTTCATCGCCGAACAATACGCCGGCACGGAATTTTTTGTTTTCGCTCATATAGATTGTAATTGGTGTTTGCCTCCGCAAAAAATTTGGTCGGCATCTGCTCCTACCACAGCACGGAATTTTGACCAGCAGGAATCCTGCGATGTGCAAAATTCATGACCGGCATCAAGTCCCCCAAGAATGTGAAAAAATTGGGGCAAGCGCAGAATCCACCCCGGAATTCCCAGCCGGGTTTATGTTACGAAAATGTCACAAGTCGCTTCTTGCCAGAATCTTTCTCACTTGACACCATGCCATTCGACATAAGTGCCGCGCGCCTTATTTACCGGCACGCGCTGCCGCAGCCATCGAGCGGTCAATGGTCACTTCCGGGATCCGCGCCGGAAGAAAGGAGAGCCAGAGGGGAAAGCCCGCTCTCCGGCAGAAAAACATCTCACACAAAAACACCCACAGACCAAAAATACCCAAAACACCATGAAACCCCTTCTCACAATCATCGGCCTCGCGGCAGCAATGCTGGCGGGGGTAAATGCGCAGGTCCTATCTGGAACATACGATTTCTCAGGAGGCGGCAACGACGTTTCTTCGTTTGCTTACAACGGTAGCGCACTCACAAATGCATTCGCATCAGACATCACCAAGGTTGGGATCAACAGTTCAAGCAGCACCGGTAACTTTCGAGGAAACAGCTGGTCAACAGGGCCTCTCGACTCTGGCAAATACATTGCTTTCACGTTGACAGCCGGTACAAGCTACAATCTTAACCTCATCTCAATTGGTTTTGGTGTTGGGCGAAGCGCGACCGGACCGGTAAATTGGGAATGGAGGACGAGCGTTGACAGCTTCGCGTCCGCCGTCACCACTTACACGACTGTAAATGTCGGCTTGACTCAAACGTCTGGAGTCCTCACCAACCCCGATGCGGATTCATCTTGGTCGGGAAATGTGTTGAACCTATCGGATGCTAGCTATCAAGGCCTGTCGTCAGTCACGCTCAGGCTCTACGCCTACAACGCCGAAGGGACGAGCGGGACGGGAGGCCTCCAAGGTAATCTCTCATTTGCTGGTTCGGTCGCCGCCGTTCCTGAGCCCACCACTTGGGCTTTGATCGGTCTTGGCGCGACGGTGATGGTCTTACAGATCCGCCGTCGTCGGGCGCTCAACTCCTGATGGGGGAACGCCGGGATTTCTAACCAACGACTTCAACCGCGCAGGCGGGGGAACGTAAGTCCCTCGCCTGCGTTTTTTGCGTGGACACCTTGAGGGGTCTGGACATTGCCTGACCCCTTGGCTACGGAATCCCGCTCATTCGGCGGGCCTCGGCGAAACTGGATCGGCGGCTGAGCAGGCTGGCTAGGTAGGGGTCGCGGTGAGGCAGGATGTCGAGTCGGGAAAGTTCGTTGGGGGATTCGAGCCTGGAGAAAATCGCCTGAGCGATCTTTTTGCGGGGGACGGATTTTTCACCGTAGCCGCCGGGTTTGTTGCTGGACCAGAATCGGACGTTTTCGACGCCGTCGTTTGTTTCCAATCCGAGAAAGATGACCGAGTGTCCGCGCTCATCGCGTCCGACTTCGGTGGTCCAGAAGAGCTTGGCGAAGTCACCTGGGCGGGCCTCGGCGAGGGAGTCAAAATTGTGTCCGAGTCCGAGTTCGTAAAACAGCCGTGGGGTGCCGGGGCCGTTCGCGTTCCATCGGCCCCAGACGCCCACGCCATCGGCCAATTTAGCGGGTGCCAGAGCCGCCCATTGTGCCCGATTGAGCTTCAGGCTACCGCTTCGTTGGAGTGCCCCAAGGGTTTTGAGGAAAACTATATAGGTTGCTCCAGAGCAGTAGCTTGGAGTGGCGCGCTCGGCGAGGATTCGTGCCCCGGCGGCATCGACCCGCACGGACGAAGCCAAGGCGTCATGGGCGGCGGCGGATGTGGCATACCCTCCTCCGGCAGGCATCGTCCGGATTTGCTCCAGCACAAGAGCATTGATATTCTCTGCCCGCAAGGCGACCGTTGCCAGCATCACAATCAAAAGACTCCGCATCATCCCGCTAAGAACGTTTGTTTTCGCATGTTATCAAGACGCATTTTATCCGTAGCCCTTCTCCTCACGCTGGCGCTTTGCGTTGCGGCGGGTTTCTGGCTGGCGGCATGGATGGAGAAACGTCCGCTTTCCGGCACGGGCGGCGTGTATTTTCCAGGCGAGTTTATTGTTCCTGGTCCACAGTATTTGCAAGGTGATCCCCAGTGGGCGTCCGACCCGCTTGGACCGACGTCTGAGTCCCTTGCGGAGGTCGGTTGCGCGGTCACTTCCGCCGCGATGGTGCTGGCCGGTTACGGTATCGACACCGACCCTGGACGCCTGAACAAATTTCTGACGATCACGCCTGGGGGCTACACTCTGGAAGGATGGCTTTACTGGGAAAAGGCCGCAGAGACAGCCCCCGGTTGGGCCGCCCGCCTTCTGCCCCACTACGAAAACAAGCCATCGTATTTCCTGCTGGATTCGAACCTCTTCGCAGGCAACCCGGTGATCGCCCGACTTCGGTATCCGAGCGGCACGACACATTTCGTGGTCATTTGCGGAAAGCGCGGACGCGACTACCTCATCCGTGATCCGGGTCGGCACGGGAAATCCGGCATCTATCCGCTCAAGGATTTCGGATCTCCCGTCGAGGCCATCCGGTTCTATCGCCCGCCGCGAATGCGACCTCATTCGCGAGGCCTCCCATATTGGAAAACCCGTGATCGGACTCTGTCTCGGTGCGCAACTGATAGCCTCCGCCCTCGGAGCCTCGGTGCAGCGCGGGGTGCAACGTGAAATTGGATTTTTTTCCGTCACGCTCGATCCGATCGCCCGTTACGATCCTGTCTTTTTGAGCGATGGGCGCAATTGGTTTGAAAAATTCATCGCCTTACTCGGTTGAGTGCCCACTGAGCGGCATCGGCGACCACGGGATCGGTGTCGTGGCTGGCGGATTCGAGGGCTTGGAGGTCAGCAGGTGTTAACTGCGCCGTGCTTGGATCATTCACGGGCGGGACGCCTGTGCTCCCTGAGATGAGGCTTTTCTTCAGAGAGTCGCCAATGCTCCTTGAGGCACCGATGTTGCCGAGGGCGATACAGACGTTGCGCAGGAATCCCTGCCGTTTGGCTCGTCGGATCGGGGAACCCTCGAAGAGGGCGCGAAATTGCGAATCATCCAGGGCGAGATAATCGCGGAGCGGAAATCTGGAGGCTGGGCGTTCTGCGAAGGAGGCTTCGCGAGAGGCCTGCGCAAACCGGTTCCACGGGCAGGCGTCGAGGCAATCGTCACATCCGAAAATCCGGTCTCCGATGAGTGGACGGATTTCCTCCGGCAGGGGTCCGCGGTGTTCGATCGTCCAGTAGGATAGGCATTTGCGGGCATCGACTTTGCGGGGGGCCACGATGGCGCCAGTGGGACACGCTGAGATGCAACGGGTGCAGGTGCCACAGTGGTCGCGGGCCGGCGCATCGGGCTCCAGCTCAAGGGTGGTGAGAACCCCGGCGAGAAGGAACCATGTGCCAAGTTTGGGATGGATGAGCATGCTGCTCTTGCCCTGCCAGCCTAGCCCGGCCAACGCAGCAAAATCCCGCTCCAGCAGTGGTCCGGAATCGACAAAGCAACGCTGGGTGCCGCCGCGTGCCGAGAGGGCCCGGTCGATTTGGCGGAGGTGCTTGGGAAGGAAATTGTGGTAGTCCCTACCCCGGGCGTAGCGGGCAATTTTTCCCTGCAAATCGGATGTGGCTGGCGGGTCCGGCTGGAAGTAATTCATCGCCAGCATGAGGAGTGACTTCGCGCCCGGTAGAAGTTCCTCTGGCGAGCACCGGAGTCCGGGATTGCGGGCGAGCCAATCCATCGAGGCATGGCATCCCTCGCCCAGCCAAGCATGGAATGCTTCAGAATGAGGAGCCGGAATGGCGGGAGCGATGGCGACCGCATCGAATCCCCCAGCATGGGCAAGGCCTTGGATTTCGCGCTTGGTCATGGCTCAGCGGCCATCGGCAATCATGAAAACCGGATTGAACTGCTGAACAACGTTTCCTTCGGTGATATCGACGGGAGTGTTGAGAGGATCGCGGGAATCGAAGGCGACGAACCACAGCCGCATGGCTCCGTTCTTTGCGGAGCGGATGCTGGTCTGCAAGATGTATTCGCCAGGTTCGGGGATGCGGCACTCGAAACGTCCGTCGGAGTTCGTGGTTGTGTTGTCGATTGCCGCGGGAAGTTCGGTGAGGAAATGTGCGGACATGCGGGTGGCATCGGTGGTTTCGGGCTTCGTCGCCGCTTGGGCTGCAAGGTGGGCTTCGATGGCGGCTCGCGAGTAGAGGCGCACTTTGACTCCGGGCAGGGCGACGCGCTTGCCGGTCGCGTCGCGGAGGATCACGCGCCCCCGCACAAGGTCGCTGGAGGCGACCTCACGCGCTGCGAACATCACATCCTGCCAGGCTTTTTTCATTTCTTCCTTGCCGGTTTCCGCCCGAGCGAGCCGATCACGAAGTTGTGTGTTCTCGGCGGAGAGCTGTCCGATCCAGAGCGTGGCACCGAGCACGACGGCAAATGTGAGGAAGAGGAGGGAGATGGCCCCTGCCCATGCGCGGCGGTGGTTATTTTCCTCCAAGTTCTCCTGCCATAGCTCGGTGGCTTCCGACGAGCGGGTGGAACCTGAGATCTTCACGCGGCTCAAAAAATCTGGCAGCGTCCTCAACTCTTTGGACTCCGGGTCATAGCACTGGTCTTTGATTTTGAGGGCGCCCGTTTCGAGAAGCGAGGTCAGCTCACGCAGAGGATACTCCCCGAGCGGCTGCCCATTGCGCAGGATCGCGATCTTTTTGTTTGAGTCTAAGGAATCCATGGACGAAGAAATTCAGGATCCCGATGCCGGGCGCTTGTGGAAGAGGTAGTGGCTCACGAGCCATTCATTTCCATCCCGATACCCCCAAAGCTCGGCGCAGGACATAAAGAAGATGCGCCAATAGGCCCGCCACTTCGCAGACTGATCCGCGCCATACGTCTTCTCCAAAATCGGGGTGACTGCGGCCTCATTGGCATCCATTTTTTTGAGCCACTCCTCGGAGGTGCGCTGGTAATGGGTGCCGCTCACCCGCCAATGCCGCTCGATCGCAAGGTCGTCCTGAAAATACAACAGCAAGTCATCCGAAGGCATCGTGCCACCCTCGAAAAAATACCGCGTGATCCAGTCCGACGGATCTTTGCCCTCGAAATGATAGGCAAATTCGCGATGGGTGAAAATGTGGACGAAGAGCCGACCGTCTGCCCGCAGCCAACGCGAGATTTTTGCGAGCAGCAACTGGTAGTTCTTCATGTGCTCAAACATTTCGACCGAGACCACGCGGTCGAAGGCATTGGCCTCGGCATCGAAATCGTTCATGTCGGCGGTGACGATTCGCACATTGCCAAGGCCGCGCGCCGCCGCTTCGGCCTCGATGTGGGATTTTTGCGTGGCGGAGTTCGAGACCCCTGTGATGCGCGAGTTCGGATAGTTTTCGGCCATCCAGAGCGTGAGACTCCCCCATCCGCAACCAAGCTCCAACACGTCCTGTCCGTCGGTCAGTCGGGCCCGCTCGCAGGTGAGCGTCAGCATGGCCTCCTCGCTCTGCGCAAATGTGGTATTCACCTCCGGCCAGTATCCGCTGCTGTATTTCATCCGGGGTCCGAGAACGAGTTCAAAAAACTCCGTCGGCACCTCGTAATGCTGCTCGTTGGCATGGGCAGTTTTGATGGCGATCGGGCTGGCCTTGAGGTCTTCAATAAACGCCGCGAGCGCTTCGCTGCGGGATTCGACATCCGGGTGCGATTCCTCGCGCAGCTTTTTGGAAAGGAGGTTGCGGATCCCGAGGCGGATGGCGGCATCGGGAAGGAGGTTGCGGGCGAGAAGGTCGTCGAACGAGATCATTTAGGAAACCATGGAATAAACGGACTGGTGCGCGCCTGATACCGGCGATACGCGTCGCCCCGGGAGGCCAGCGAATGCGCCTCCGAAGGCGGAATACCTGTCACGCAAGTGAGGAAATACAACATCAGCAGCGGACTGAAAAGCCCCGTCCACCCAAATGGCGCACCCAGCGCATAAACAAAAAACGAAATCCAGATGAGCCACTCGAAAAAGTAATTCGGATGCCGGCTCACGCGCCAGAGTCCGGCATCGCAGACCTTGCCCTTGTTTTCCGGGTTTTTCCGGAACGCGGCAAGTTGGGCATCCGCGAGCGACTCGCCGAGGATGGCGACGATCCACAGCACGAGGCCTGCCACCTCCAATGCGCCAATCCCACCGGTCGGATTTGAACACGCCAGCACGACAGGGAGGCTCAGGAGACCGATGAGCAAGCCTTGAAGTTGGAAGAATCCGAAGAACATGAGCCATGTGTGGTTGGGGAATTGATCGCGTAGCTCGGCATATCTCGGATCTTCCTCGGGATGGTGCGCCATAACTCGTCGGAACAGGTGTGTGCCCAAACGAAAACTCCACACGCAGACCATCGCGCCGATGAGGGCGTTGCGCAGCGGGTCTCCTTTCCCAAAAACAGCACAAAAAATTGCCACCGGAATAAATCCATACGACCACCAGATATCGACAATCCCCGCATTGTTCATCCGCTTCGCAGCCATCCAAACGAAGACCATCATGAGCATGGGAATCAGGATGGCACCGGCGAGAAGTGGTAGTGTGTTCATGGGGCTTTAGGGTGAGATGGTGAATTTTGCATCGCCGACGCGCAGGGAGGGCGAGACATCCGGCCATGGGGTCGCATCCGCATCCGCTCCCACCCACGACCGCTTTTGAAATCCTTCCTCCGTAGAAAAAATCAGATCGTTCCAGCCATCAGGCCATTGGCAAAGGGCTCCCTCCGCCGTCTGTTCCCATGTGCCTTCGGTGCCGCCCCCGATCGTGCTCATGGCTCGCCCGCTGGATTGCAGGGCAATGTAGAGAAAGGATCCATCCGGTTCTTGATTCAACCGCCACACGCCGGTGAATTCGTGCCCTTCGACGCGGGTTGCGGCGGACGAGTTTTTGGCGGATCCTTTGGCGGGAGAGGCTCCGGGTTCAAAGCCGCGGTGGACAAAGCCATCGCCGGAACCCTCGATTTCGTCGGTCCATCCATCATGAAAAAAGATCAGGAGCTTATTGGCATCCTGCCGCCAAATCCCGCGCTCGCCCCGTGCTCCGGATGGCCCTTTGGTCCAATTGCTCACCGCCTGCCCGTTGGGAAAAATCCCGATATCGAATGCCTGCCCCTGCTCATCCTTCATCGTCCATGTGCCCTCAAAGGAAACCATGGCAGGTGTGACCGCCGGAGTGGAAACCGGAGTTGCGACGGCTGGCGTGGGGGTGGCGACCGCTGCCGGTTCCGCTGAGGGGGAAGGCTCGGGAGGAGGGGGCTCAGGCGTCGGGGCAGCGGGCTTCGAGCAACTGACCAGCAGGGCGAGAAGAAAGGCGGAAAGCGGAAGGCGGAGAGCGGAAAGTTGTTTCCTGTTCGGGAGGCAGCGCCATGCATGGGGAGAGCGCCCGACGCGCAGGCTCTGCGTTGGCATGGGAGGAGGAAGGTTCACCTCCATTAAATAAGCTGCTTGATGGCGGTCGTCAAATAAACCGCCTCCGAATGCTTGCCTCGGTATTTTGTGATTTCCTTCTTCGCGATGACCCGGAACCCAAACCGCTCCAACACCTTGGCACCGCGCCGGGATTCAAACGTCACCATCTGGCCGAACACCGCCTTTTCCCCACAGGCTTTGAGGTAGTCGAAATACGCGTTCAGCAGGGTGTGCGTGCCCGCTAGGCTCTGGGCTTCGGGCAGCACATTGAAATGAAAATGCGCTGTCTTGCGCGGTGCGGCCGGCACCTCTCGCCATGAGTTTTTCAAAATCCAATGAATAAACTCGCGCGTGGCCGGATTGTAGCGCGGATACCGAAGCATCCCACGCAGAAACAGCCGCAGGTTGTGAAAGAACCCATGCCATTGCTGGCGGAGCGGACGTCGGGAGCCGAGCAGGTAGCCTTTGACCACCCCATCTTGCTCCAGCACAAATGACGACTCCGGTTCGATGTCCGTGTAATACGCCGTGAGGTAGTCCGCGAACAATTCGCGGTCCTCAAAGATGGGATCAATCGCCTTGCCGAGGAATCCTGTTTCACAACAAAGGTGTCGCACCGCCGCGCGATCGCGAGGTGCGTAAGGTCGAATAGAGATACCGTTGGGCCGTGCCACACGGAAGTTGTAGGGCAACGCAACCCGCTTCGACAAGGTTGGAAATTTGCCCGCCGGAGCCTCGCACGCTCCCCCCCTGCGTGGAAATTCAGAAAATTCTTCTTTTCGCGCCGATTCTCTGCGCTAGATTCCGCGCACTCATGGAAACCACACTTGTTTTATTGAAGCCCGACTGTATTGCCGACCGGCATGTGGGCGATGTCATCTCCCGTTTTGAAAAAGCCGGATTTCGGATTCGCGGCTGCCGGATGTTCCGTCCGAATTCCGCTTTCTTGCGCGAGCACTACGCCCACGTGGCCGACAAGCCGTTTTATCCGAGCCTGGAGGCCTTCATGCTGACCACGCCAGTGATTGCGCTGGCGATTGCAGGCACAGATGCCATTAACGCCGTCCGCGCCTTGATTGGACCGACGGATTCCCAGCAGGCACCCAAGGGCACCGTTCGTGGGGACTTTGGTCGCAATAAGATGATCAATATCGCGCATTCCTCCGACAGTCCAGAATCTGCCGAGGTCGAAATCCGCCGGTTTTTCCGGGATGATGAGCTGTTTGATTTCGAGACGCCCTTCTCGGCCTGAGCCGCCACGGCGGCTAGAGGATTTTCAGGCGTGTGAGATCCTGAGAATCCACCATTCCAATCGGCTCGTTGGCGGCATTGACGACAACAATATCGTCAATGCGATGCTGCTCAAGGATTTGCAGCACCTCCGCCGCAAGCTTGTCCCCGGGGATGGAAATCGGGTTTCGCGTCATAAAATCCCCCACCCGCATCGGCCCCAGACCCGGATTCTCCGGAAAATGGCGCGCAAAGTCCCCGTGCGTGAAAATGCCGTCCACCTTTCCCTCCGCAGAAACGATCACCGCCGCGCCCGCCCGCTGCGCGGTCATTCCCCTCACCGCATCCAGCACCGTGTGGTCCGCCGTGAGGATCACCAGATCGGGCATCGGACGCATGATTTGATGCACACGCAAGAGGAGTGAGCGTCCGAGGCTGCCCCCCGGATGGAACCGTGCAAAATCTTCGCGCTGGAATCCGCGTGCCTCCAGCAACGTCATCGCCAGCGCATCGCCGAGAATCAGCATGGCCGTCGTACTCGAAGTGGGGGCCAAATTGAGCGGGCAGGCCTCCTGCGAGACGCCGACATCCAGCACCGCTGAGGCGGACTTCGCAAGCGTGGAAGCCGGATCGCCCGTGATGGCAAGAATCGGCAACCCCATGCGCACGAAGGCCGGTAGCACCGCCAGCAATTCGTCGGTTTCGCCGCTGTAGCTCAACGCCAGCACGACATCCCCCTCGGTCACCACACCCAAATCCCCGTGCAGCGCGTTGAGCGAATTCAAGACCACGGCAGGGGAACCCGTGCTTGTGAGCGTAGCCGCAATCTTTTCCCCGATGTGCCCGGACTTGCCGACTCCCAGCACCACCACCTTGCCGCGGCTCTCCACCGCCGTGCGAATGATTTCCACCGCCCTCACGAAATCCTCCCCCAGCCGTGCGCACACCGCGCGAGCCTCCTCCAACTCCACCTCAAATACCCGCCGGGCACGCTCAAGAAAATCCATCGGCATAGATTGAACCCATCGGAGGCGGCTGAAAAGAGGAATTCGTAAGCAGAGGACCCATTCCAAATACCTCTGAGCTCAGAGTTCGTGGAAGCGGCGTCTCGCAGCTTGCTGGCATCAAATACGCCGAGGAGGACCTTCCGACTCGCGGAAGGTGATCCGCGCCTTCGTCAGATCGTAGGCGGAAATCTCAACCGTTACCCGGTCCCCGGGCACAATCCGGATGAAGTTTTTCCGCATTTTCCCAGAAATATGAGCAAGAACGACATGCCCGTTGGGAAGTTTCACCCGAAACATTGTTCCAGGCAGCACATCCACCACGACCCCTTCGCTCGTCACGCTTTCATCTTTTGCCATGCGATCAAAATTCCTACCAAACCCCGCGCGGAAAAACAGCAAAAAATTGCACGCTTAAAAAGGGTCGGGCGCATCTCTGAAAAGTGCAATCGGCGATGGAAGGTCAGGGAGCATAGGCGTCCCGCCTGTGGGGAGTGGAGACTCCGCAGACAATAGCCAGTCACCAAACAGGCGAGACGCCTGTTCTCCCTGTTTGCACTTTTCG
>JBBQRY010000003.1:0-25925 GCA_038214335.1 Chthoniobacterales bacterium | reverse complement strand
TAGCTGCCGCCGCCGCCATTTGAATACGCTTTTGCAGGCCCGCAGATTGAAGATAAATATTCAGCCCGAGGATCACCATGGCATACACGAGCACCATCACGACGATGGCAATGAGAATAGGCTTGGCAAACTTGCGCACGTAGGGAAGCTAGCGGACCTGTTCTGAATGTGAAGAAAGTTCTCGTCATCCTTAACCCCGCAGCCAAGAGCGAACGCGCTCAAGCCTTGCAGAACGACATTGCCGCGCTCGCGCCGGGAGTCGTCGTGCGCCTGACCGCGTCTGCTGGTGATGCGCGGGAAATCGCGCATGCTGCCCTCTCCGAAGAGTTTGATGCCATTGTTGCCGCAGGGGGCGATGGCACGGTCAACGAAGTAGCCAATGGAGTCGCGGGGTCGGAAATTCCTTTCGGAATCCTCCCGGTTGGCACGATGAATGTCTTTGCCTCGGATCTCGGAATTCCGCAAAACAACCTCCAAGCGGCATGGCGGATCATTGAGTTCGGACGTGCCCGCGAACTCGACCTTCCCATGGCAAATGACAAGTTTTTTGTTCAGTTGGCGGGGATCGGACTCGATGCCGAGGTCGTGCGGCTGACCACCCCGGAATCCAAAAAATCGCTGGGGCCGCTGAGCTACATGCTCACGCTGGCCCAGATCGTGGCGGAACGTCCACCACGCATACAGGTCGAGTCCGAAGGACGGCCCGCCTGCGAAGGCTGCTTCGTTCTGGTCGGCAACGGACGTTTCTATGGCGGGCCATTTGTTTTATTCCCAGAGGCGCGTCCGGATGATGGACTGCTCGATGTGCTGGTCTTTAAAAATCAGAGCCACTGGGATGTGGTGCGCTACGTGCAGGCTGTGGCTTTCGGAAATCATCCGGAGCTGCCGGATGTCGAATCCTTCCAAACCCGCTCGATGCGGGTCAGTAGCGATGGGAGGGTGCCGGTCGAGTTGGATGGCGAACCGGCGGACTTCCTGCCTTGCACGTTCACGTTTTCCCCGCACAAATTCCGTGTGCTTGCTCCCTGACCGCCATGGACTACCTGACATTTGTTTGGTCATTTTTGTTGTGTCTGACCGCCTTCGTTTGCTTCATCCCGGCGCGAAAGGACGTGCGGCGCGGATGGACGTTCTTGGGCCTGACCTTCCTCTCCGCCGGACTCCTCCGCAGTTGGCAGTTTTTTTGGTGCGGAGATCCCGCGCCAATGCACTCGCAGTGGATCCCCTCGGCACTCTTCATCATTGCGTCCCTGTGCGCATGGGAAGCCGCCCGACGGTTCGCGCTGCGCAAACCTTCCGCCGCGTGGATGATCCTTCCCGTTCTCATCGCAGTCGTCTCATGGGTCGCGCTTGGGCCGGAATTTTTCGTCGCACAGGCCCAATGGTGGCTCTGGGCACCGGCCTTATTGGTTGCCGCGTTCTCGGTCTTTTCGGTGGCACGATTGGAAACCGGCGAAGTGCGCTCTTCGGGAATGCTGCTGGCCGGCGGCATGGTCATCCTCGCAATCATGAAGCCGATGCCATCGGTATATTCACCGACCAGCCACGCCCATGAGGAAACCCTGAATGCACTCCTCCGAAGTCCGCAGCTTCTTCCGGCCCTCCTCACAACCATTGCCTGCGCGTTCCTCCTCGCCGGATCATGGATCACCTGCCGACTCAGCCGAATGTCCCAGATCACGGCCAACCCGCCTTCCGGACTCCGGCGCGGGTGGATCTTTGGGTTTCTTGTTTCGGGAGTTCTCATGGCCGGGTGGCCGGTCACCGACCGGATCAGCGAGCAGATGGATCGTGAATGGAGGGAGCAACTCGTCCAAGAAACCATGCTGGCGGCTTCCTCAATCCTTCCCCAATGGGTGACTGGACTCACCGGCACCCCGGCGGATGTCGGCAGCCCCTATTACGAGGTCGTCAAAAACCGTCTCGCGCAGGTCGCCGTGGCCGGACGCGGATATCGCATGGCGACCCTCACAGCGCTGCGGGATGGACAGGTCATTTTTTTGGCGGACTCCGAACCGGGTGGATCCCGCGAAGAATCGATAGCGGGAGATGTTTATGTGGATGCGTTTCAGGAACTGATTGCCGCATTCCAGAATCCCCGCGCGTTTGCAGTAGGCCCCGCATCCGACCGCTGGGGCACATGGGTGAGCGGATTCGCGCCGCTGCATGGGACCCTCTGGGCGGGCAAGCCAGTATTTCTCGGACTCGACCTCGGCGCCCGGCTTTGGACCGTGCGCCTCGCAAGGCTGCGCCAAGCCCGCATGTTGGCAATCCTTGTCTTCGCACTCTTCCTTGTCGGATCCTTCGCAGTGAATTACGTGACTCTCGAAGCCAAGGTTCTTCAGGATGTGTCGGAGGACAGGTTGCGGGTCTCTCTCCAAGGAGCGGAGCTGGCGGCATGGGAAATGGATCTTCCCTCGCGTGTCCTCACCCTCGACAACGCATGGCGGAACCTCTCGGGGATCCCGGATGGCCCCACCGTGCTGGATTGTGATGATTTTCTGGATCTCGTGCATCCCGAGGATCGCGAAATCGCGCGCCGCGGATTCTTTGGCCATGCGACGTCTTCCGTCGAGAACCGGGATTGCGAGTTCCGCATCCGCAAGGATTCCCACCACTGGATCTGGGTTCTCAACCGTGGCAAAAAAATAGCGGCGGGCACACAATGGACGAACCAGCGGGCAGCGGGACTCTTGCTGGATATTTCGGTCCGCAAACAGACCGAGACCGAACTCGCCCGGCAACGAGCCGAGGCCGAACGCCTCGCGCTCGTGGCCGAGAACACGACCAATGCCGTCATCATCACCTCCGCCGAAGGAAAAATTGAATGGGTGAACTCCGGGTTCACGCGCCTCACGGGTTATGTCTTCGAGGAAATCGTCGGACGCCGTCCAGGCGAATTGCTTCAGGGCACCAAGTCTGCTCTGGAGGTGATTGAGCGCATGCGGCAAGCGATCCATTCCGGTCAGGGATTCAGTGAGACTTTGATCAACTACACGAAATCCGGAATTCCCTATTGGGTGGAGATCGAGTGCCAGCCCCTGCACAATGCGGAAGGCGACCTCACCGGGTTCATGGCCATCGAAGCGGATGTCTCCCCGCGCATCGAAGCCGAACGCGCCCTCGAGGAGCAGCGCCGCCGACTGCAAGTCATCAACGAATGCCTGCTCGGCCTCGGCGACAACTACGAACACAACCTTCAGGAACTCACCGTCCTTGCGGCAACCGTCTTCCATGCCGACCGGGCCCTCTATCACCGCAGCAACCCGGATGGCGTGCAACTCATGACCGGGTTTGGTGTGGACGTGAAAACCACAAAGGCTCCTACCGCATCGCCTGCCCTGGGCATCGCGGTGATCCACCACTCGGAACACTTTGTCGTGATCGAAAATCTGGCTGGCCACCCGGCGGCTCTCACCGATCCCCTTGCGACCGGCTTCACCACCTTCGTCGGCATGGGCGTCGATATGGCAGGCGAAGCCATTGGTTCGTTGGGACTGCTCTTCCGAAATCCTTTCCGGCTCACCTCGGATCTCAAGGATTGCCTCTCCATCATTGCCCAGGCCGTCGGACGCGAGGAATTGCTCCAAAAAAACCGTCTCAGCCTCGACGCGCTCGCCTCCCGCGAAGCCACCGAACGCAGCCGGTTTTCCACCCTGCTTCTCAATATGGAGGATGCTGTGCTCGTCGAGGATGCCAACCGAACGATCACGTTTGCCAACCCCTCGCTGGAAAAAATGTTCGACGTCTCGGCAGACCAATTGCTCGGATTGCCTTCGCCCGTGCTGATCGAGCGCCTGCGTGCCCGCTTCGTCGAGGCCCACGCGTTCGCAGATTCCCTCATGGCCGCCTTCCGCGACGCCCGGCCCAGCACGGGACAAATTTTTGAAATGTGCGATGGGCGGTATATTTTCCGCGATTTTATTCCCATCCGCGACAGCGAAATCTCCTACGGCTACCTCTGGCATTTTCGCGATATCTCCCGCCAGCGTCGCAACCAAATCCTCCTCGAGGCGGTGGCCGATGTCGGCGAATCCGTGCTCCGCACCGCCCTCAATTCTTCGGAGGCATGGACGGCGCTCTCGGGCACACTGGGCACAAAAATCGGCGTGGACCGCATTCTTGTTTATGAAGTCGCGCCGGGGACTGCCTCCTTCTCGAAATTGTCCGAATGGGTGCATGAAGGTTCCGAGGCGGACCGTATGCCCGGAGAATTCCTCCCGCAATGGGCCGACGAGCTCCGCGGTGGTCATCCCGTTGTGGTGTCCGATCCACAGGCCGCATCCCTTAAGGATTTCCACTGCCGAACGATCCTTTTGCTGCCTCTCTTCGTGAACAAGTCCTTGTGGGGAGCCATTATGCTCCAGCATTCGGCGATTTCTCACGCCTGGCACGAAAACGAAATTGCCCTCCTTGCCGCAGCCGCCAGCCTCATCAGCTCGCGCATGGACTTGCAGAGGTCGGAGGAAGCACTCATCGCTGCGAAAGAGGCCGCCGACCAAGCGAACCGCGCCAAGAGCACTTTCCTCGCCACGATGAGCCACGAAATCCGCACCCCTCTCAACGCGGTCATTGGTCTGTCTTCTCTCCTTCTCGAAACCCGGCTCGATCCCGTCCAGCGCGATTACGCATCGACGGTCACGACCTCAGCTCAGACGCTCCTTGAACTCATCAGCGACATCCTGGACTACTCGAAAATTGAAGCCGGACGCATCGAGATCGAGCATCTCCCGCTCACACTCCGTGAAGTCGTGGACGAGGCTCTCGACATCCTCGCCCCGACCGCGAAAGAAAAAGGCCTGACACTCTCCTCAGAGGTTGCTGCGGACCTCCCCGAGGTCGTCCTCGGCGACCGCACCCGCTTGAAACAGATCCTCCTCAACCTGCTCTCCAATGCTGTGAAATTTACGGAGTCCGGCTCGGTTTCGGTTTCGGTCGAACCTGATCAGGCGGTGGAAAATGGCGTGCGCTTCACGGTGAAGGATACCGGCATTGGCATCGCAAAGGATCAGATCCAGCACATCTTCGAGCCTTTCATGCAGGCGGACTCTTCGATCACACGCCGGTTTGGCGGCACAGGACTCGGACTCCCCATCAGCCAGCGGCTCATCCTTCTCATGAATGGGTTCATGGATGTCTCCAGCGAAAAAGGCAAAGGCTCGACGTTCCGCTTCACCCTGCCCATGAACCCCGGCCAACTTGCAGAATCCGCCCCGGACGAGCGCGGACCTGCGGCCGAACGCCTCCGCGTCTTGGTGGCCGAGGACAACGCGACCAACCAAAAAGTGATCAACCTCATGCTCAAGCGCTTGGACATTACTCCCACCATCGTTCCCAATGGATTGCTTGCGCTCGAAAGGGTCAAATCCGAACCGTTCGACCTCGTGCTCATGGATGTCCAAATGGCTGTGATGGATGGTCTCGCCTCGGCGCGGGCGATGCGTGCACATTTCGGAGACGGACCGCGTCCAGAAATCATTGCGCTCACGGCCAATGCCTTCAAAGAGGACCGCGAAGCCTGCCTCGCAGCCGGCATGGATGGCTACCTCGTCAAGCCACTCACCATGGACAAACTCAAGGCCGTAATCGAAGGAACAAAATCCTGAAAAAATTCCTTCTGGATGCGCGCGAAGTCGCCGGGTATTGTTCGCGGCGTGAGTTACCGAGTCTTTGCCAGAAAATACCGTCCGCAGACATTTGATGAAGTCGTCGGTCAGGACCATATAACGCGCACACTTCAGAATGCGGTGTCCGCGAACCGTCTTGCCCAAGCGTATTTGTTTGTCGGTCCCCGCGGGATCGGCAAGACCTCAACGGCCCGAATTCTCGCCAAGGCGCTCAACTGCGTAGAGGGTCCCACGACCACGCCGTGCGGAAAATGCGATGCCTGCCGCGAGATTGCGGACGGCAGAAGCCTCGACGTGATCGAGATCGACGGCGCCAGCAACAATGGCGTCGAAAACATTCGCGACCTCCGCGACAACGCCGCCTATGCCCCCGCCCGCGGACCCTTCAAAATCTACCTCATCGACGAGGTCCACATGCTCAGCACGGGGGCTTTCAATGCCCTGCTCAAAACCCTCGAGGAGCCTCCTCCGCATGTGAAATTCATTTTTGCCACCACCGAAGCACAAAAGCTTCCCGCCACGATCACCAGCCGCTGCCAGCGGTTTGATCTTCGGCGCATCCCCACTAAACTCATCGCCAAACACCTAGAGTTCATTGCCCAAAGCGAAAACATTGTGCTCGATCTCGATGCCGCCGAGGCGATTGCACGTGGAGCCGAAGGCGGACTCCGCGACGCCGAAAGCATGCTCGACCAGATGGTGGCCTTCTGCGGCGATCACATCCACGCGCAGGATGTCATGGACGTGTTCGGATTCACTTCCAAGGAGACCGTCACCGGGCTGGCCGATTCCCTCTTCCGGCGTGATGCCGCTGCGGCCTTGGAAATCATCGCCTCTCAATCCGAGGCCGGTAAAGATCTCTCCCGCCTCACCGCCGATGTCATTTCCCACCTCCGCGACCTGCTGGTCGCTGCCGCCACCGGCACACCCGTCGGTGCGCCCCAGTCCAAACTGCTCGACCTCGTGGACCATTTCGGTGAGGCAGAAACCCGCATGAAGTGGGTCGCCGATAAAAAACTCCAACTCGATGTCGCCATCATCAAAGCACTCCACCTGCTCGACGAAACCAGTCTTACGGACGTGATCGAGACCCTTGCCAGCCTTGGCAATGGCGAAATCCCGCCGCCCCGCGCCCCGCGCACTCTTCCGGCACCGGCTCCTCAGCCTCGCACGATTCCGACATCCTCCGCCCCGCCTGCTCCACGGCCCGCGCCATTAGCCACGCCCGCTCCCCCGCCCCCGCCCGCCGCAGCTCCTGCAACAACTCCCGCACCCGCAACCAGCGAGGATTCCGATGTCTCGGCGTCTTCCATCTGGGAAAAAACCGCCGCCTCGTTTGCTAAAGGATCACGCATCCGCTATGGCTGGCTCACGGATGGCGTCTTCGAGCGCATCGAAGGAGACCGCATGTTCGTTCGTTTCCCAGCCTCCTCTCGCGAGTTCTCGGAAAACGTTTGGATGGATGCCGGCCTCAAAGAACTCGAAGCTGCCCTCACCAAAGTCCAGGGTTCCACCATCCGCCTTGTCTGGGAATGGGATGAATCCCAGCAAGTGCCTCCGGAATTTGACGACGCCCCTCCGCCCCGCGAGGAACGCCCTCCTTGGGAATCCGCCCCTTCAGCACGCGAATCGTCCCCCGCTCCTGCAACTCCAGCCGCTCCATCCGAAGAGGTCGATCCGAACGTCGAATTTAAAAACGATCCCTTCATCAAGAAAGCCCTCGAAGTTTTTCAAAGCACATTGCAAACTCCCCAATCATGAATATTGCCAAAATGATGAAAGAGGCCCAGCGCATGCAGGAACGCATGGCCGAAGCCCAAAACGAACTCGCCGCACGCACCGTGGAAGCCACCGCTGGCGGAGGAAAAATCAAAGTCACCGCCACCGGCGCGGGCGACATCGTTTCCATCAAAATCGATCCGCAAGTGGTGGATCCCTCGGATGTCGAATTCCTTGAGGATCTCATCCTCACCGGTGTCCAGCAGGCGATCGAGGATGCCAAAGCGATGGCCGGAGCGGAGATGGGCAAACTCACCGGCGGACTCAAAATCCCCGGAATGTAACCTGCATGGCCGTCTGTTCCGATAAGTGGATTCGCCGCATGGCGGTCGAAAAAGGCATGATCGAGCCGTTTGTGGACGGTCAGGTCAAGCAGGATGACAACGGAAACCGCGTGGTCAGTTACGGGCTCTCCAGCTACGGCTACGACCTGCGGGTTTCCGATGAATTCAAGGTCTTCACAAATGTCTTCAACACCGTCGTAGATCCGAAAGCTTTCGATGAACGCTCGTTCGTCGATATGAAAACCGACGTCTGCATCGTGCCTCCGAATTCCTTCGCCTTGGCACGCAGCGTCGAGTATTTCCGCATCCCACGCGAAGCCCTCACCATCTGCGTCGGCAAATCCACCTACGCCCGCTGCGGGATCATTGTGAACGTCACCCCCTTCGAGCCCGAATGGGAAGGCCACGTGACCTTGGAAATCTCAAACACCACTCCCCTGCCCGCCCGCATCTACGCGAACGAAGGCCTCGCCCAAGTCGTGTTTTTTGCAGCCAACGAGGTCTGCGAAACCAGCTACGCCGACCGCGCCGGTAAATACATGCGCCAACGCGGGATCACGGTCCCGCTGCTCTAGGGCTTCAGTGGCAGCCGCAGGCCGCACCGCAGCAGTGTCCGCCGCGGGATGGGGCCGCAACACGCGGAGCCGCGCTGCCGGATTTGAGCACCCCATACCCCCCGGTCACCACGCGGCGGATTGCTTCGCCGGTCTCCGGATGCTTCGTGAGCGCACTGTCTTTCATGCTCTGCCGGATTTCGTAGCGCCGCGGTTTTTCGCCTTTTTTGCTCGGAATCGTTTCGTAAACGTAGGTCGTCATTTCACCATCCATCTAACCCGCTCACACAAAAAGTTGCCATAGCAAATTTTTTTTGCTTCGATCAGACGCATCGGACCGCTATACGTTCATCCGCCATGTCCGATCATATCAAACTTTACATCCCGGGTCCGATCGAAGTCTCAGAAAAAACCTTCCGCGCCATGTGTGCGCCGATGATCGGCCACCGCAGCGCCGATTTCAAAAAACTCTACGGCGGCATCCAACCACGGCTCCAGGAACTCTTCGGCACGAAGCGTCCAGTCTTCCTCTCGACCTCGTCCGCATGGGGTGTCATGGAAGGCGCGATCCGCAATCTCACAAAAACCAAAGTCCTCAATGCCATGTGCGGAGCGTTTTCCGACAAATGGTTCGACGTGAGCCAGCGCTGCGGCAAGCAGGCCGAAGCCCTCAAGGTTCCATGGGGATCGCCAATTCTGCCCGAAATGATCCGCGAGAAACTCGCGTCCGGAGGATTCGACACGCTCACCCTCATCCACAATGAAACCTCCTGCGGGATTCGGAATCCGCTTCCGGAAATCGCCGCCGTGATGACGGAATTCCCTGAGGTCCTCTTCATTGTCGATTGCGTTTCCTCGTTCTCAACGGAGGCCATTCCGATGGATGCCCTCGGCATCGACGTCCTCCTCACCGGCAGCCAGAAAGCCCTCGCCATGCCTCCCGGAATGGCGCTTTTCTCGGTCTCCGAACGCGCGATGGAACGCGCTGCCACCATGCCCGACCGCGGATATTATTTCGACTTTGTCGAATTTGCAAAAAATCAAGAGCAGGATATGACGCCGAGCACACCGGTCATCCCGCTCATCAATGCCCTCGTCTCGAAACTCGAGGATATTTTTTCTGAAGGCCTCGATGCTCGGTATGCCCGCCACGCGGCTCTGAACGCCCAAGTTCACGACTGGGTCCGCGCTCGCGGATTTGAATTCTTCGCGCCCGAAGGCTACCGCTCGCTCTCCCTCACCTGCGTGAAAAACAACCGCGAATTCGATGTCGCGGCATGGATCAACGCCTGCGCGAAAAACATCGCATGGTGATCGACGGCGGATACGGAAAAATCAAAGGCACCACGTTCCGGATCTCGAACATGGGAGACGAAACCCCCGGGTCGATCTCCAAAGTCCTCGCCGCCCTCGACGACACGCTCGCGTAAAATTTAGCGTAGCACCGCTTCCAAAGCCGATTCGACATCGCCAGCCCGCGCATCGGATTCTTTCTTCCATGCGACAAACCCATCCGGTCGCACCAACACCGCGCCGGATGGTCCACAGCCGAGCTCGGATGGAAATTGCTCAAGCACCTCGACGCGCACGGACTTCGGCGCACCCAAATCCGTCTCCGGTCCCGCCACCACGACAAACCCCTCCCCGAACCAATCGAGCGTGGAGCGTCCGTCGCTGAGCGGAACATGCGGAAACCGGAAACAATTTCCATACACGGCCCCCACATCAAACCGCAGGTCTTCCGCCTGCCGGTGTGAGCCGGCGATCAACGCCCGCAGTCCGTCGATATCCCCGCGCAAAGCACAATTCACCTGCTGGAAAACCTCGCTCGAATTGTCATTCGTATGCCGCATGACCTCGATCGAGAGCGTGTGACGCTCGGATTCATACGAATCCAACAGCGACTCTCTCGCCCGCCCGTTCACGACCTCGGCCAGCTTCCATGCCAGATTGTGAGCGGACTGCAATCCCGTGTTCATTCCCATCCCTCCGGCCGGACTCAACCTCGCCGCAGCGTCTCCCGTGAAAAAAATCCGTCCGACGCGGAACTTGGCAGAGACTTTCGGACTCATCACCCAAGGCACCACACCAAGAATCTTGATCCGCAGGTCCTCCACGCCACTGGCCGAACGAATCAGTGCCAACAACGCCTCCTCTTCGATCACCCTCCGATCTCCCACAAGAAAATGGTGCATCAGCCAAAGATCTCGACCATTCACCGAAACAAAGAACTCCACCAAATCCTCACGCATCACATTGTAAAGCAACGACTCTCGCCCCTGCATCCGATCTCCAAAATCTGCATGGAAAAACACATTCAAAAAGTGCCCTAGATCTCCTGGCCCGTCCGCTTCAACGAGTTGAGATTTCCGCATCGGGCTTCCCGCCCCATCCGCCGCCACGACCCATTCGGTGCGCACCAGCACCCCACCCGAAGGCGTATCAATCTCGGCCTCCACCCCATGCGGCAAATCCCGAAGCCGACCCACCCGATGATCAAAAAGGACCCGCACCAGTGGCTCCGCGGAGAGCGCATTCAACAGCACTTTCTCCGTGTGCGTCTGCGGCGAATGAAAAGGCTGACAAGGACTCAATTCCTCCTGAGGTCCCGGCAGGGGCGCACGCCCGTATTCCGACCCGCACAACGCATCCCCCCAAATCATCAACTGGGTCTCCGCCTTCGCAAAATCCCTCTGCCGCAACTCCCCCTCCAACCCGCATTGCCGAAAAATTTCCGCCGTCCGCCGCGTGATCCCCATCGCCTTCGGATGCGTCGAAATCCCCGAATGCTGCTCGCACAGCACACATGGCACCCCTGCCCGCCCGAGCAACAACGCCGTCATCATCCCCGCCGGTCCCCCGCCGATCACCAAAACAGATGTCTCAATCGTGCCAGCCATCCCTACAATCTGCCCCAGCCGCGCGAATTTGCCAAGCCGTTCGTTTTGTGCCCGGCTATCGATTCTCCTCGTCGAGCACGACATGCCGGTCGTGATGAGGATCTGTGGGCGCATCTTGGTTTTGGATTCCGGCCGCTCAACCGGACCCTTGGAATGTCGAAAAATCTTTTCTGCCCCTTGCATTCCGAAGGTTTCCGGCTTTATTTGGTTCATAATGTTTGCGCAGAAAGAGGCGTTGATCCGGCTCCTGAGGGATAATGACCCCGAAACCGTCAGGCTCGTCAAAGAGCAGTTGAAGGAGTCTGGAGAAGATCAAATTCCCGCGTTGCAGGAATTGCTCTGCGAGGCGGACCCCTGCGTCTGCAACCATGCCCGTGAGGTCCTGAGCGCGATCAGCGGACGCACGGCAGACGGGGAGTTTTCCCTGCTCTGCCACTTTTTCGGCGATGGGATTGATATTGAACAATCCTGCTGGGCACTGGCCCGCGCGCTCCACCCCGGCCTCAGCACCTTGGCCTTCGAACATAAGCTCAATGTTTGGGGGCGGGAATTTCTTGTGTCGATTTCCGGGGCGGTCAGCAACCGCGAGCGCGTGTTGAGGCTTGCCGCATTCTTTGCCGGAGAACTCGAGTTTCGCGGCAATGGCGAAAACTACTATTGCGACCGCAACTCCCTGCTGCCGCGCGTCATCGAAACCCGCATGGGAATCCCGCTCTCACTCACCCTCTTGACTATGATGATCGGCTCGCGGGCCGCCATGAAAATTGATGGCATCAATCTTCCGGGTCATTTTATCGCACGGCATGGGGAGGTTTTTTTTGATCCTTTTCACCGGGGGCGGATTCTATCGCGGACGGATGTCGAAGCGATCCTTTTCCGGCAGGGGCTGGAACTGCGCGATGAACACCTACAGCCCGCTTCGCCCCGAGAAATTCTGGTCCGGATGCTCGCCAATTTGCTTTACGTTTATGATCTGCAAGGGGACTGTGCGAAGCATGAACAAGTGCTCACATGGTTGCGGATTCTGAAATGCGAACCGGATTGATTGTCGAGGTGCTCAACACGGGCACCGAACTCCTGCTCGGCGAGGTCATCAATACCCATGTCGCATGGCTGGGCAAACAGGTTTTTCCGCTGGGCATGCGGATTTCCCGACAGACGACTGTGCCGGATGGGGAAGCCATTCGGACGGCTCTGGCGGAGTGCATGACGCGGGCGGATCTCGTTTTCATCACCGGTGGTCTTGGTCCCACGACGGATGACATCACCCGCGAGACGGTGGCCGAATTGCTCGGAATTCCGCTGAACGCCAACGCCGATGTGCGGGCAGCGATTGAGGAGATCTTGGCCGCACGCGGGTTTCCGCTGCGCGAACGCATGTTGCGCCAGACGATGGTGCCGCAGGGCGCCACGGTCCTGCCAAATGCCCACGGCACAGCTCCCGGACTCTACCTTCCTGCACGTCCAGAAGCCCTCACTCCACACCTTTTTCTCCTCCCCGGACCTCCCCGCGAATTGCGTCCCATGTTCACGGACCGGGTCCTGCCGATCCTTCGCGGACTCTGCGGCAATCAGCCTCCGCGCGAATGCCGGATCTATCGCATCATCGGACTCGGCGAGAGCGCGGTAGAGGAATCCGTCGGTCTCGCGCTGGAGCGGCGCGGGGATTTGGAAGTCGGATATTGTGCGCGTCCTAACGAAGTCGATTTCCGACTGATCGGCACGCCAGAAGTCCTCAACGAGGTCGAACCCGGAATCCTCCAAGCAATGGGGTCACATATTTTTTCCCAGAAAGGCGAAGCCCTCGAAGAATGGGTGATCTCCCGTCTCCGCGAACAAAACCTCACCGTGGCCACGGCAGAATCCTGCTCTGGAGGACTGCTTGCCCACCGGCTCACCAATGTTCCAGGTGCCTCGGAGGTCTTCCTGCGGGGATACGTCCCGTATGCCAATGTTGCAAAATCCTCCGATCTCGGCGTCCCAGAGGAACTGCTCCAGAAATTTGGCGCGGTCAGCGAACCCGTCGCCATGGCGATGGCCGAAGGCGCACGGAAAAATGCCGGAGCCGACTTTGCCCTCTCGCTCACGGGAATTGCCGGTCCGGGGGGCGGCACATTAGAAAAGCCCGTTGGCCTTCTTTTCATCGCCTTAGCCCAACACGGAGCCCCGACCGTTTGCAAGGAATTCCGGATCGTGCGCGACCGCGAAACCTTTAAGCAACTCGCCACCCAAAGTGCCCTCGATCTCCTCCGCCATACCCTGCAGGGAGAACCGCACTGAAGGGGTCCCATAGTCATTTCATCCGTTTGATTCCCTGTGACCCCAAAGTGCACCAGCCACGGAAGAATTTGACAATGCGAATTTCTGACTGATCGATGCATGAGTGATTCATTTTCTTAGTCAGAGGCAGACGGTTCCCGCGAGCGTTGAAGAATGCTGGGCATTTTTTTCCAATCCGAACAACCTCGCAAAGATCACTCCGCCCGCGCTCGACTTTCGTGTGCTCAGCGCACTCCCTCCTGAAATCCATGAGGGAATGATGATCGAGTATCGCGTGCGTCCAGTAGCGGGGATCCCCATGACATGGCTGACCGAGATCACACATGTTCGCGGTCCGCATTATTTTGTCGATGAGCAGCGGGTCGGACCCTATGCGCTCTGGCATCATGAACATGAATTTGTTCCGACCTCCGAGGGGCAGACGGAAGTCGTGGACCGGATTCATTACCTGCTTCCCTTCCGCCCGATTTCGGAAATTTTCCATCCGCTGCTTGTGGTGCCACAGCTTCGAAAGATTTTTGAGTTCCGCAATCTTGCGATCAGCAAGTTGTTTCCGACTCATCGACAGTCCTGACAAATTTTGCGGGATTTCCGGCCCAGACTTCGTTGGGGGGGATGCTTTTGGTGAGCACGGCTCCTGCACCGAGCACGGAGTTGTCCCCCATGTGGAGGGACTGGCCCGCGCGGGCGACCACGATACTGTGGGCACCGATACAGACGTTGCGGCCAAGGATGATGCGGTGTTCGGAGCCGATGCAGCATTCCGCAGCGAGCGTGACATGGTGGTAAATCCGGCAATCATCACCAAGGGTGACCTGCGGGTGCATCACAATCCCGAGCGCATGGTGCTCAAGGATGACATTTTTTCCGACGATCGCCTCGGGTGGAAGCAGGCATTTGTGAATGGCCCAGTTCAGGGTTTTCAGCAACCGTGCCACCTGCGGATGGCCATTGTGGTGAAGCGAGCGGGAAATGGCCCAAAGGCGTTCGGGAAGGCGCTGGCTCATGGGATCACGTTGTCGTTGAGAAGTTCCTCCACAAACGCACCAATGCGCCGGGCCTGGACAGATTTTGAAAAATTTCCGGTGTCGGATGCTGGAAGGGACTCGGATTTTTTGCGGATCATAGCGGGGGAGAGCGCGTCAAGCAGGCGGACCAGTGCCTGCGTGCTCTCGGGCGTCCAAGGGAATTTTCCCGGCAGCCGCCACATGGCATCCGGCGCAAGGTCGTAGGCTGCGGGGATCCGGTTTGTGATGACCGGCAGCCGGGCCGCAAAATACTCCGGCAGTTTCGTTGTGAACCGGTAGGCGCCCACGCCATCGACACTCTGTGGCAGGCTTCCGACATCCATCGCACAAAGCGTCGGCATCACGTGAGCCAGAGAGACAGGCCCCGGAATCACAATCCGTCCCCCCAGCAAATCAGACGCTTCGCGGCGCAGGTGCGGAAGTCCGTCTCCCGATCCGACGACCACCACAAACAAATCCGTGCGGCGCAGTTGCCGGGCCGCCCGGACGAGATCCATGCCATAGCACCACTGGTGGCGGGGATTCCATGCAAGATTGCCAACGATCCCGACGACGATGGCCGATTCCGGAATCCCCCACTGGGCGCGGATTGTGGCCCGCGAAGGTTCCTTTGTATCGCCTCCGATCACCCATCCCTCCGCTGTCACCGCACGCGGGGCGCCAAACGCCATCGCCCTCCCGCAGAGGTAAGGGGTCCATCCGATGAATCCCGCACAATACCAACATAGGAGGCGCTCATAAATTTCGAAGCCCCAGCCAACCAGCGGATGCTGGGCGCGCACAAAGGGACCAACGGCATCACCGCTGCTGAAGACATACGGAATGCGCAAAGAAATCCGCGCCATCAGGCAGAGGAGTCCCCCGGCAATTCCTGTGCCCTCCATCACCACAAGATCCGGACGTTGCTCCCGGGCCAGCTTCCAAAGCCGTTTGAAACTGCCCCACTTGTCGGCCCTGTCAAATGGCCATTCCACCGCGCCGGGCTGTTGCGAAAGCAGGGATTCCATCCTCAGCGTCTCGTTGGAACCCGTGCCCTTGGTGGCAAACCATGCGATTTTTTTCATCATGTGCGCATAGCGAGGGATTCCTTGTAAGCGTCCAGCGTGAGGGATGCCACACGGTCCCATGTGTAGGATTGCTCGACAATTTGCCGGGCGGCAACCCCCATGCGACGGACAGCGTCCGGATCAGACAGAAGCTGTTCGAGCCGGCACGCCATCTCGGAAGGCTCCCGCGTGATGAACTCGCCATTCACGCCTGGCTGAATGAAATCCTCCGTGCCATTGATGCGCGGGGCAAACACCGGCAGCCCGCACGCCGCCGCCTCAATGGTGGCAAGGCTGAAGGCTTCGTAATGGCTCGGAAATAAAAAGATGTCGCCCGCCCCCATCACCTCCGCAATGTCCTTGCGGAATCCCCCAAACATCACCCGCTCAGCCACGCCCAGATCGGCGGCCAATTGACGGAACCGCATCCGGTCGGGGTCATCTCCCGCGACATAGAGTTTGAGAAGAGGATTCCGAACCAGTGCCACCGCACGGATAGCGGACTCCAGTCCTTTCCTTGCCCACTCCCCACCGGAAAATACCGCGACGAAATCCTGCGACTCCATCCGATTCCGTTCCCGCCATGCCACCCGCTCTTCCGCAGGCAGCGGATGGAACAGGCTGGTATCCGCGGCATTGGGAATGATCCGCACCTGCGCATTCCCGATGGCATAATGTTTGCGCAACTCAGCCTCCACACCGTGCGACACCGGCAGGAACAGGAGATGGGACCCGGGCTGTTCGTAGAGAGCCTTCTCCGCCGCACAGGTGCGCAAGTGGTAGAGCCAGCGGGTGAACCTCCGCGCCAATGAAATCCGCTCTCCCCCTCCAAACGAATAGGCGATCTCCGCCTTTGCGGGCTGGATATTTTGAATCGTCACCACATTCGCACACAGCGTGTTGCAGCCAATCGAATGCACAATATCAAACGCCTCCGCACGAATCATCCGGTTCGCAAGAAAGTGGAAACTCGAGAAGTTGGCGACTTCCGGCCAGCCCAGCCCCGGCACTCGATGCCAGCGCACAAGCCCCAGATCGATGTCCTCCGCCTTCGTCGCAAAGAGATGCACTTCATGCCCGGCCTTCGCAAGCCGCTCGGCCACCTCGTTCACCGGACGCGCACTGCCATCGCGCCGATTGCAGTTGATCATTGCAAACGCTATGCGCATCGTGTTTTGAAGTGAGTTTCGCCCTGTGCCATTCGCTGCCGAATGTAATAAGCGATTGCCCCGGAGGAAAGCCGAATCCCCCTCGGCTTCGCAAGCCCACTGAAATTTCTCACTGAAATTTCTCATGGCACCGAAGACCAGATGAGGGTATGGATACCTGCACCAAAATATCCTATGAGCAATCCCTACACCATGCCTGTTGCCGACCTGCCTGCTGATGCACGCGGGACATTCATCATGCGCACTTACGCGCACCTCTCCCTCGCGGTCCTCCTGTTTGTCGGCCTCGAGGTTTGGTTCTTCACCAGCGGCATCGCGAATATGATTGTCTCCGTGGTGGCCAGCGTGTCCTGGCTGGTGATTCTCGGTGGATTCATGATCCTCTCCTGGCTGGCCACGTTGTTTGCGAGCCCGAACCTCTCGAAACCCGTGCAATACCTCGGGATGTTTCTCTACGTGCTCGGGCAGGCGATCATCACCGTCCCACTCCTCTACATCGCCAACAATTCCGCGCCCGGAATCATCGCCAGCGCCGCTCAGGCTACCCTCGGCGGATTTTTCCTGCTGACCGGCATTGTCGTTTTTACACGGAAGGATTTTTCGTTTCTGCGCACCTTTCTGATTTGGGGCGGCATTCTGGCCCTCGTGGCGATTGTTTGCGCGGTGCTGTTCAATTTCCAACTCGGCACATGGTTTTCCGTGGCCATGGTCTTGGTGGCCGGAGCCTCAATTCTTTACACGACCTCGTCGGTGATGCGGGACTTTCCGGAAGACGCCTACGTGGCGGCGTCCATCCAGTTGTTCGCGGCAGTTGCGCTCCTCTTCTGGTATATCCTGCGCCTCTTCATTGGATCGCGCCGCTGATTCAGCGAAACACGGGGTCGCCCTATCCCTCTGACTCCTCCGCCACTGCCGCTACCGTCCCACCTTTGTTTTATCGAAGTCTTGTTCCGGGACGGATTCTGACCACGTAGAGGGCGACGACCCAAAGGGCCAGGTCCCGCAACACAGGCTCCCACAAACCTGTAGCAGCACTGGCGGAGCCGAAACATCCGCATTCGATATCCAACCCCCTTGCCCAAGCCGATGCCAAGGCCACAAGGAAAACACCCATCAGTCCCCACACAATCCATGCACACTCCAGCGCCTTGACGCCGGACACCAACCCCAGTCCGACCGCGATTTCCAAATACGGAAGATAAAACGCCAGCGCAAGGGCCAGCACCGCAGGCAGCATCTGATTGCCTTCGATCATTCCCGACTGACATTTCCACAGTTCAGACTTCCTGATCTCGACCGGGAAATAGTGGTCATTTCGGACAATGTTTCGGCATGATTCTTGCGCGGCACGAAAATCGCCACCAAACTCTCGTTGGGATAAAATACGATTCCGGGGGGGAATCATGTCCCCATGAAATCTTCTCACATGTCACAATTATTATTCGTCGGATTTCCAGATGGATCACTCCGCATCGGCAAGGAGTACTGCATAATTTGCAACATCATAATACCCAGTTAGTTAAGGCATATAGACTTGTAGGGGCGACACAATCCGCACCCTCTCAAATTCGGCTTAACTTCGTGCCGTTCGGGTCAGTTTTTCGGTCATTTCCCCGCGCTCAGCGGCAAACGCGAGGGCTCCCGCGATGTCGCTAACAATCGAGTGGAGAACCTTTTGCCATCTTTATAATCAGCGGAATCATGAGCAATGGTGCGAGGGCGGACATGGCAACGGAAAACAGCAGCAATCCGGTCCCGCCCGTGGTGGCAGAAAATCCCAAGGATTCTTCCGTATAGGCGGGCAACCATTGAGCCAGCCCCAACTCCGTCGCTCCTCCCAGAAAAATTGCGGTCATGGCTCCCACAAACCACCCATGCCGGAGCAACTGGCCCATAGGAAAACGTCCGTGTTCAGTGACCAGAGAGGGAAATCGCACTAGGCCGAATGCCACGATCAAGATCAAGGGAAGGGGCATCACCAACCAGCAGGCCAGTCGCCAGTTACCCCCAAAATAGATCGTCACCGTCGCTACAAAAATTGTCGCGGCCGCTCCGACGCAGTAGAAGGAATGCAGCCAGTTCATAGCTCCAGAGCGGGCGTTCGGATTGACCGCAGCGACCACTGGGCTAAGAATCATATCCAGCACGCCGGCGCCGAGGCCGACAGTAAACACAGCACCAAGCAACATCTCGTAGCTGGGCGAAAGGGACATCGCGGCCAACCCCAGCACCGTCAGAAGATTTCCACCCACCGCAAAAGGCTTGGCCCCCCAGCGATCCGCCAATGGACCCGTCAAGACAATCCCCACCACCAGCCCCAAAAAAGCCGTTCCACCAATGCGGCCCAGTTCTTCTCCGCTCAGGCTGACCTCTCCGCCAAAGGTGTCTCGAATGCTCACGAGAAAAACCGGGAGCAGATTCAGGCCAATGGCCAGACTCATCATTCCCGCAAAGCAAAGTGCGGTCAGCAGGCGCGGATGAATCATTCTAAAAACGGGGATAATGGTTGAGTATTGATGGTAACGAGATTGACCTTCAGCAACGAACATGGACAGCGAAAATCATCTGAGAGCAGGCCTGGATGGGGTCCATCTCCTTCGTTTTTGCAGGCTTCAGGTTTCCTCCAGCTTCGGTAGTCGAATGGGTCGAACTCACACCATGCGGCATTTCGAGTTGATCTTGCGGCCTTGGCACAGCATGTTGAGGCCATTCGTCCGATGTCCTTTTTTCGAAATTTCCTCACTTCCGCCCTTGGGCTGCTCCTGCTGATCTCTACAGCATCCGGGCAGGATTCCTCGGACTTGTTCCTCCGCGCCTATCAGGATTTCCAAGCTGGCGAAAAACTGGAGCGCGACGGCAACCCGCGCGAGGCGTTTGCTCGCTACCAGAGTACTTCCAATCTCCTGGAAAAAATCACAAAGTCCGAACCCGACTGGCAGCCCTCTGTGGTGGAATTTCGTCTGAAAAAAACCCGGGAGAACATTGCCCGGCTTGAGGGTGAGGTGGCATCCCTGCCTCCTGTGCAAGAGGGCCTTGAGGGTCCCCTGCCCCAGGCCGAAGTCCCCCTGCCTCCTCCCGCTGTCAATACCACGCGTCCGCTCACTCCCCGCTCGACGCCAACGCGTCCGACGCCTGCGGCCACTCCCTATCGCAGCACCGGGACCAGCGAATCAGCAATCCTTCGCCGAAAGCTGGCCTCCGCCGTCGCCGAGAACAACCGCCTCCAGGAGCAACTTGCACGCCAGTCCGCTGAGGTCCGTAGCAAACTCACCGAGATCGACAAAATCAAAGTGACGGTGGTCGAGCTCCGTGCCCAAGTCGCCCAGGCGCAGGATGCCATGGAAACCGCCGTCCGGGACCGGGCGCTCGCGAAACCCGCTCCGACGGACAACAAAAAGCTGGCCGAGCTCAATGATCGCATCCTGAACTCCGAAGCCGCCAATGAGGTGCTCATGGAGGAAAACGACCGCCTGCTGGCGAAGCTGGAAAACGCCGCCAAGTATATTGAGTCGGCGGACTCCGGCCGCAAAGTTCTGGAATCCGACCGGCGCAAGCTGGCCGACCAGCGTGACGAGGCGGTTGCCCGCACGAAGAAGATCAAGGACAACTCGGCGGCATTGGAAAAGCTGACCACGGAAAAAGCGGCGATGGAGAAGCTATTTGCGAAGGAGAAGAAAGAACTCGAGGCCAAGCTCGCGAAGGCCACCGACAGCGAAAAGCTCGATAAGCTTGCTGCCGAGAACAAGGACCTCGCGGCGAAGTTGGCGGAATCCGAGAAAAAACTTGCTGAGGCCGTCGCGAAGCCAGAGGAGAGCGGAAAGATCGTTGAAGAGCTGCGCAGTGAGATCAATTCGCTCAACGACCGCCTGCTCGAAAGCCAGGCCCAGATTGCCACGCGTGACGACCAGCTCGCCGCCCTAGCCAAGCAACTGGATGAGGCCTCCGGTGAAACCGCCAGCCTCCGGCTCAACCCGCGTCCCTCGGCCGACGAACAGCGCACAATGGTGGAAAACGATCTCCTGCGCGGGATCATTCTCCGGCAAATCAAAGACCAGTCCTCGCGCGATGCCGCCCGGATCGGAATTGAAAAAGAGCTGGAGTCCTTGCAGGTCAAATCCGACACGCTTTCCAAGCAACTCGCTGTCGTTGGAAAACCCGCCTTCCAGCTCAGCGACGACGAGCGCCTTCTCTTCAAGGAACCCATCGCCGCTCTCACAGAGGTCAGCCCCTCGTCGCTTTCGGTGAATATGGCCGTGGCCAAACCGGCGGATGGATTTCCTGTTCCCGCGCCCGCCGAGGGACCCGAATCGCTTCCCGAAGCCACCCGCGACATGGTCGATCACGCCCGGAAGTTATTCGACGAGGGGAAATTCTCCGAAGCCGAAAAACTCTACCAGCAGATCGTCGATTCCGCTCCCAACAACTACTTTGCCCTCAGCAACCTCGGCGTCACACAAATCCAAGTGCGCAAGCTCTCTGCTGCCGAAGTCGCCCTCAAAAAAGCCATCGAGATCAATCCGCAAGATGCCTTTGCCGCCACCAACCTTGGCATTGTCTATACCAAACAGGGCCGCTTCGATGACGCCATCGCTGCGCTGGAAGAAGCGGTAGCCGCCAATGCGAATGATCAGATCGCCCACAACTACCTCGGGATTTGCTATGGCGAGAAAGGACTCAAGGACAAAGCCGAAGCCTCGTTCCTGCGGAGCATCGGCATCCGCGACAACTATGCCGACGCCCATTTCAACCTCTCCGTCCTCTACGCGACCTCCCAACCGCCCTCTCTCGACAAGGCCAAAGACCACTACAACAAAGCGGTCTCGCAAGGTGCCGAACCTGACCCCTCGCTCGAAAAACTCTTCCAGTAAGCAACTACCCCAAATGGCAAAGTTCAGCGACCCCGGGCCATCCGCTCCTGCCAGCGAAAACGTGCCTCCGCTCAAGGGACTTGGCTCATGCAGTCCCCTCACTTCGCCCGAAGATCTCAGTGCCTTGGATCTGTCGTGGTATTACAACTGGAGACCCTTTTCCAAATTGGAAGATGTGCCCGGCGTCGAATTTGTTCCGATGTTCTGGAGCGCTTCCGACGTGACGCCCGAAATCCTAGCCGCAGTAAACGGCAGCTCCGCCACCCACGTGCTCGGGTTCAATGAGCCGGACGGCTGCGGGCAGGCCAACATGACTCCACTGCAGTGCGTCGAGCATTGGCCGAAGCTGATGACCCTCAAGCAACGCCTCGGCAGCCCCGGCCCCGCTTCTGCGGAATGGCTCGATGACTTTATGCCCATGGCTGCTAAACACGGGCTTAGAGTCGATTTTGTCTGCCTCCAACGGTATCCGGATATAAGCAAACCGAAGGCCGTGAACGAAGTGGAAACCATGCTCACCCACGCCTACCGGAAATTCGGGTTGCCGATTTGGCTCACGGAATGCGGCGCGGCAGACGTCGCCGCATGGCATCAGCCCCGTATGGAGCGACCCACGGCTGAAATGGCCCGAAAGTTTTTGCGAGACCTTCTCGCGATGCTGAAGGACCTTCCTTTCGTAGAACGGTATGCCTGGTTTGCAGACCGCGTCGGCAAGGAATACTACCGCGGCTCGATCTACCAACCAAATGGACCCCGACTCACTCCCATCGGAAAAATCTACCGCGACGAGGCATGAACCATCAGTCCTCCACGGGTGAGAAGATCGCGCTTTTTCGATCTCTCTTTCGTGGCAGGGAGGATGTCTTTCCGCGTCGGTTTGAGAGTGCGCGCTCGGGCCGCAGCGGATATTCCCCGGCTTGCGGCAATGAGTGGGTGCCCGGCACATGCGATAAGCCCCGCACCAAATGCGCGCAGTGTCCGTCTCAGGCATGGTTGCCGGTCACGGACGAAGTAGTGCGGCAGCATCTGTGCGGATCCGATGAGCGCGGACGTGCATTTGTCATGGGGATTTATCCGATGCTCCGGGATGAGACGTGTTTCTTTCTGGCGGTGGATTTCGATGGTTCGGATTGGGACCAAGATGCAGCGGATTACCTTGCCACCTGCCGGAAGCTCGGGATCGCCGCCGCGCTCGAACGCTCGCGCTCTGGAGACGGAGGTCATGTGTGGATCTTCTTTGCCGAAGCGATTTCCGCCGGACTCGCCCGAAGGCTCGGTGCCCTCGTCCTCACTGAGACGATGCGCCGGCGTCCGGGGGTCGGGCTCAAATCCTATGACCGGTTTTTTCCAAATCAGGACACGCTGCCGCGCGGCGGGTTTGGGAACCTGATTGCCCTGCCTCTCCAGCATCGTGCACGCGAAAACGGAAACACGGTTTTTCTGGATGACGAATTGCATCCGCATCCCGACCAATGGGCGTTTCTTGCCGGGATCGAAATGGCATCAATTCCTCTCACTCGCCAGCTTGTCGTCGAAGCCGAAAAGCGCGGAGCGGTCATTGGCGTAAAGTTTGTTCCCGACGACGAAGAACTCCCTTGGGAATCCCCGCCTTCACGCAAGCCCGACCATACGATTTCCGGACCGCTTCCAAAGTCGATTCATGCCGTGCTTTCGGATCAAATCTATTTTCCCAACGAAGGCATTCCTCCGCCGCTTCGCAATCAACTCGTGCGCCTCGCAGCATTTCAGAATCCTGAATTTTACCGGGCTCAAGCGATGCGGCTGCCGGTTTATGACAAGCCGCGCATCATTGCCTGCGGTGAGGAGTTCCCCGCCCATTTCGCGCTCCCCCGAGGCTGTATGGAAGACGTGGTTCTTCTCCTCAAGAGCCACAAAATCAAGCTGGAGATCGAAGACAAGCGGTTTGGTGGACGTCCGCTGGATGTCACCTTTCATGGAGAGCTGCGTCCCGCGCAAGCGGCGGCGGCGGAAGCGATGCTGGCCCACGATTTCGGGGTGCTGGCGGCGACCACCGCTTTCGGAAAGACGGTTCTGGCGGCATGGATGATCGCCCAGCGGCGCGTCAACACGCTCGTCCTTGTGCACCGCAAGCAACTCATGGAGCAATGGGTGGAGCGGCTGGCAGAGTTTCTCGACGTGCCCGTCAAGTCGATCGGACGACTCGGAGGCGGACGCAAGAAACTCGGCGGTTCGCTGGATGTGGCGCTCATCCAGAGCATGGTGCGCGGAGACAGCGTAGATGACCGGGTGGCGGATTACGGACATGTCATTGTCGATGAATGCCACCATGTCTCGGCACGCAGTTTCGAGCTCGTGGTGCGCCGGGCCAAGGCCCGGTTTGTGACCGGACTGTCGGCCACGGTCACCCGGAAGGACGGTCACCATCCGATCATCCCCATGACTTGTGGGCCGGTGCGCTACCGCGTCGATGCCAAAAGTCAGGCCCTCATCCGACCGTTCACCCACAAGGTTTGGGTTCGGTCCAGCGGATTCCGCGATCCCTCCGAACCTTCGACCGACTTGCGCGTCCAATACCAAACGCTGGTGGAACACCTGATCCGTAGCGAACCGCGGAATGCCATGATCTGCGCGGATATCGTCGCCGCGGTTTCCAGCGGACGCACGCCGCTCGTGCTCACCGAGCGCACCGAGCACCTCGCTCTCTTGGCCGCAGGACTGGCAGATTCGATTTCGCATGTCATCACCCTTCAAGGCGGCATGACCCGCAAGGCGCTCGAAGCCGAGACAGCTCGCCTCGCTGAGAAGTCACGCGTGCTTCTCGCAACCGGAACCTTCATTGGCGAGGGATTTGACGATCCCCGATTGGACACGTTGTTTCTGACTTTGCCCGTTTCATGGCGAGGCACGATTGCGCAATATGCCGGACGCCTGCACCGCTTGCACGAAGGCAAGCGCGAGGTGCGGATTTTTGACTACGCCGACCTGGATGTGCCCATGCTTTCACGCATGTTCGAGAAACGCTGTCGCGGATACGAAGGCATCGGATACGAAATCCTGCTTCCCGCCAGCGCGGTCGCGGGATGGCCGTCAGGCGTTCCGCTTCCCGTGGACCGCAATTGGAAGGAAACCTATGCCGCCAGCGTCCGCCGCCTCATCCGCGACGGGGTCAGCGAGCCACTGGCCGAGCTTTTCGTCGGAGCAGCCCGCGACTTTCCCCCCGAAGCCACGGGGGTCGCCCGTGCACGAAGTGCGAGCGAGGCATTTTTCTTCCACCGGCTCGAATCCCTTCCCGAAACACGCGGACAGTTTCTCCTGAACGCCACCCTGCCGATCCCCTTCGACCAAAGCGGCAAGATGGAAGTCGATTTCCTCTGCTCCGAAGCTCGGATCGTCATTGAACTCGACGGTGCCCAACACCTTGGAGACCCCGAAGCCTACCGCCGCGACCGCCGCAAGGATATCCTCCTCCAGCAGCGCGGATTCCTCGTGCTCCGCTTTCTGGCCAATGACCTGAGCCAACGCTTGGATCCCGTGCTCGACACCCTGCTGGCGGCCCTCACCCACTCAAAAAACCATCTTGGAGGGCTTGATCAGGACGGACGGCACGAACGCTCCAGCCAGTCCCGGTAGTCGGATTCTTCGATGGCCCGGGCAGCGAGGGCTAGGGTGCGTTCAACGACTTCTATCTCGGGCGCAGCAAATGATTCGCCGTTGATTTCGAGAAACAGAGCGGCAGCAAGGAATCCCGTTCTCTTGTTTCCATCAAGGAAAGGATGATTGCGAATGATTCCAGAGGCCAATACAGCCGCCAAGGCAAAGAGCCCGGCTTCTTCGTAAGCGAAAACATGGCGCGGACGCGATATGGCAGACTTCAACAACCCCTCATCGCGAATTCCCTCCGTGCCTCCGAATCGAGCGATGGAGCTTTCATGAAGCACCAAGCAGTCCTCCAGCTCAATCCACTCGGGTTCCGGCGTCATTTGGCAAGCTCCCGCAGCGCGTTGCGATAACGGTTCATTAAGCTCTCCGCAATTTGGATTTTGCTGCGAAATCCCGGCTGATCCGGCGTCATACGAAGCGAGTTCTCTGGAGCCTCGGTGAGATAAAGCGTCTCCCCTTCGCCAATCCTCAGAGCACTCAACGCTTCCTTGGGAAGGACAATTCCGAGCGAGTTTCCAATCTTGCGAACTTTTGTTTCAATAGCCATGTGACAACATTCGTGGCAACGGCCATTTTTGTCAAAAGGTGTTTTTACGCGGTCTTTGGAGGGGCGCATCTCCGAAATGTGCAAACAGGGAGAACAGGCGTCTCGCCTGTTTGGTGACTGGCTATTGTCTGCGGAGTCTCCACTCCCCACAGGCGGGACGCCTATGCTCCCTGACCTTCCATCGCCGATTGCACTTTTCAG
>JBBQRY010000002.1:0-27610 GCA_038214335.1 Chthoniobacterales bacterium | reverse complement strand
ATTCAGCCGCCAAAATTTGAAGGGGAGCAACGGAACCTCCTGTGGTCTCGATATGGCCTTCCTGCTTGATGCGTGTCACCCGGCGGCTAATCTGTGGAAAGTCCTTTGGTTTCCGGTAGGTATTCATTTCCACAATGAAAGGTCGAACTGTGCACATCCCAAACAGCCAATGCTCAACGTGGCATCCTCCTTCTGGCGACCGCACTAGCCCTCGCAGCAAGCTACACCTACACCACCGGAGGCTTGGAAGCCTCGGGGGAGATTCCACTTCTGTGGAACCCGAAAAGCGAGACGAGCGGGAGCGAACGAGTCAACAGCCCGCACTGCGGAAACATCCAAAATGTTTGACAGGCCAAGCCCCGGAATCAAGTGTCCCCGCGACGGATGGATCATGGTCCCAAAATGATGCCCGCCAGTTCACAGTTTCCCTGTCCGTATCATTGCGGATGGGCTTCCGCGAAAAGGGGTGGGCAGATGAACTCTGTTCAGCACTGAGGGAGCCAGTCAGGTCACCCACACCCATGAAAAGAATCTTCCCACGAGCAGCCCCCCCACGGACTTAAGCCGGGCCAGCGTGACAATCGCAGGAAAACTTCTCTCCAAGCAACGCTTCTCCGCCCATACTTAAGACCTCGCCAAAGTCCAGATAACGATAGCTCTGGGGCGCATGGAATCCACCGCTCTGACTCCGAAGTGTTTCAAGCTGCACCGGGGATGCGAGTTGCCAAGTGCGCGCAACCTCAATGGCATAGCCAGTCATCAAACCGGAAAAGTACGTGTTGCATTCTCGCTTTGTGACCCCCGTCCTAGAGCCATAGTGCCTCCAAATGGTTGCTGGAGATGCCGCAATCAGATCGCCAACCTGAAAGGCACCGACAAGTGCTTTCTGGTTGCCAGACGCGTAGATAACGACCAAGTCACCGGCTTTGATGCGTGGACGCACCCGCCGAAGTTCGACGGTCTTGGTGCCGGCAAAAATCCGTTCAACAAATCGAGGCCGGATTGAGACGAGGAGTGCCGTGTTGGATTCCATTTTTACGGGAGGTCGCATCCGTGAGAGTAAATGGTTGCAAATTGCGCGTCCGAAATGCGGCGCGGCGAAAGCAGGGGGTGCCGAATATCGAGTGATTCGAGCCGGTCGAGGGGAAATGGTTTGGAGAAGCGTTCAGTCAAGCCAAGCACCTTCATTCGATTAACGATGCGGATTTTTTCTGTCGGCTGAAGCGCGGACGCAAGTCGACGAAATCCACTCAGATAAAAATAGCCGACGAGACAGTCGAATGCTTGGGTGTTTTCACCAAGCAGCACGCGGAAACGCTCCGCAAGGCTGCGGGCGTTTTCGTTCGTGATAAATGTGAGATCAGATGAAATCACGGTTTTCTGCGTTGAACGGAGGTGGGAATTGAGACAACTTGGACACCTACGACCGCCCCAGCCAGTTTTTCAATATTGTCCGACGAGCAACTCTTGGTGAGTTTGTAGGAAAAATACTGGGAATGGTGGGCAGTCATCCGGGTGGAGTCACAGAGGCGACACGCTGTCAAATTCACGGTGTTTTGACGAGAAAAACCCGACAGAAAATCCCATTCACGATTCATAACACCAATACGCCTGAACGATCCGCGCCGCGGGGGATCGCCTTTAGAGAAAGTGGACGGGGAAGGCGGGGGGGGGAAGAATCTCCAGATTCGGGATGGGCTGGGAGAGGTCGCAGGGAATCGTATTCACAAGGGCGGGGAAAAGACCTGCTGCGGAGAGGGCGGTGGGGGAGGCGTCGGTGAGAAGGAAATCGACATCGCGCCAGCCTTTGAGAAAGAAGGGGGCGGAGGCTCCGATTTTGGAGGCATTGAGACAGAAGAGAGTGTGTGTGGAGCGGCGGATGGCGACGAGTTGCTGCTGGACGATGGATTCCTGCGAGTTCCAGAGTCCGTCGGCGTTGGCGGCTTCGGCGGAAAGGATGGCGAGGTCGAAGTTCCAGAATTCGAGGCTGCGGCGGGCGGTGTCGCCGAGGAGGACAGATTGGCGGCTGAGAATCTGCCCGGCTGTGAGGCAGACATTGAGATCGGGAATTGTGGAAAGCAACTCGCCCACCGGGATATTGGAGGTCACAATCGTGAGAGGGGTCACGGGAGCTTCTCGGAAGGCCTCAGCGAGGGCAAAAATCGTGGTGCCGGAATCCAAAAAATACGTTCCTCCCGGACGGAAAAACCCGAGTGCTTTCCTGGCGATGCGGGTCTTGCCTGGGGCTTGGGAGCCACGCCTCTCGTGAAATGAAGGAAACCGCTCATTAAACTCGGCAAGTGCTCCGCCATGGGTGCGCGTGACTTTATTTGAGCTGGCGAGGGCGGCGAGGTCACGGCGTGTGGTGGCCTCGGAGACCCCGAGTTGACGGCAGAGTTCTCCGATGGGCAGATACCGATGGCGCTCGATCAGTGCCGCAAGTTTTGCACGGCGAGCTTCAACGATATGGAGGGGAACTCTCATTTCCGCTCATGTTGCTCAGTTTTTTGCCTGAAAGCAATCCCACGAGCGGAGGGTTTGAGGGGCCTGCTCCATAAACGTGTCTTCGTGGGCGTAAGGTGGGGCGCAGCAGCAGAGGAATCGAAGATCCGTGTTGTGGGCGGAGATCTGGTGCCATGCTCCGGGAGGGAAGTTTGACACCCGAAATAGGCGTGATACGTTTGGTGTATCCCTATGACACAAGCCTTACAGGAACCCCGCACTGCGACCGTTCGTGACCTTCGGAACCGTTTTGCCGAAGTGGCGAAATGGATTGAGGATGGCGAAAGCGTCACGATCACCCGCAGTGGAGCCGTCTTTGCTACCCTCGCCCCGGCGCAGCCTGAGAAACCGCGCAAAGTGGATTGGGCGGAAAGGTTTCGGAGGCGTCCACCGATTTCGGCCAACCGGAAGTTAAGTGTAGAAGAAACGCAGGCTTTTTACGATGACATGAAAGGTGAGCTTTGAGAACGTCGCCAGTCTATGCGGATTCCTCATTTTTGATTTCCCTTCTCATTGAAGATGGGAATACCGATGAGGCTAAGCGGTTTATGGCCCGACACCCTATGGCATTGCCTTTCAATCCACTTCATCGCTTGGAAGCGCACAACGGCATTCGCCTTCGAGTGCAAAGAGGAGAGATTGACACGCTTCGACGCACATCCGCTCTGCGGCAGATTGAGGAGGATTTGGCGGATGGGGTTCTGGTGCATCAGGCGATGCCTTGGACCGATGCGCTCCGCAAGGCGGAGTTCCTGAGTGCGTCGCATGCGGAGAGGATTGGGTGCCGCTCGGCGGATATCTTGCATGTTGCGGCGGCGGTTCTTTTCGAGGCAACTTGCTTCCTTTCCTTCGATCTTCGCCAGCGCGAACTGGCGAGATCCGCCGGACTGAAAGTGAATCCGTAGTGGAAAGAGCAAGTTTTTGGCTGGATAGGTTCCGCACAATGATTGAGATTCAAGCATGATGAATTTTTTTGAAGGATGCACGGCACTGATCACGGGCGCGTCGTCGGGCTTGGGGGCAGAGTTCGCGCGGCAGCTTGCTCCGTATGCGCGGCGTCTGGTTCTTGTGGCGCGGCGCAACGACCGGCTGGAAGAATTGGCCGAAGGGCTTCGCGGAATTCACCCTGCCTTGGAGGTGCGGGTTTACTGCGCGGATTTGGCGGTTGCGGAACAGCGTGAGGAATTGGTGGCGTGGCTGGGCCGGGAGTCGATCGGGGTCAATTTTCTGATCAACAATGCGGGGGTGGGAGATCATGGGCGGTTTGATTCCAGTGAGTGGGAGCGTGTGTGCGCGATGTTGGATGTCAACATTGTGGCTCTCACGCATCTGACGCACCTGCTGGCTCCAACCCTGCGCCGGAGCGGACGCGCGGCCGTGCTCAATGTGAGCAGCGTGGCCGGGTTTTTCCCTTTGCCTCAGATGGCGGTGTATGCGGCGACGAAGGCTTACGTGACGAGTTTCTCGGAAGCGTTGCGCATGGAGTTGCGTCCTGCGGGCATTTCCGTGACGGCGCTCTGCCCGGGGCCGGTGCCAACCGAGTTCTTCGATGTGGCCACGCGAAAAGGCGATTCGGAGCAGGCGTCACATTTTGAAACGTTTTCGGCTGTGGTTGTGAGTCCGCAGGAGGCCGTGCTCGCGGGCTTGCGGGCGGTGGTGCATGACCGGGCGCGGGTTGTGCCCGGACCCCTGCTCGCAGCGGCCGTGGCGATTGCCTTGGTGGTGCCATTTTTTATCACACGACGCCTTCTCACATGGAAGGCGGATTCGATCTAACCAGCATGACATCCAGCGAACCCATTTCTTTCCGCGAGGCATTTGACCTGATCTCGCCGCAACTTTCAGTGGTCGAGGAGCGAATCCGCGAACAGGCGGAGGCGTTTGATCCGGCTGTCGAGGGGTATGTGGCCTATGTCTGTGCCGCAGGCGGCAAGCGACTCCGTCCGGCCCTTGCCCTGCTCTCCGGCGGTGCCACCGGAAAAATTTTGCCCGCGCATGTGGACTTGGCGGTGATCCTTGAGCTGATCCACATTGCGTCGCTTGTGCATGACGACATCATGGACGGGGCCGAGCGGCGGCGCGACCAGCCGACGGCCAACGCGAAATGGGGCAACGCCATCACGGTGCTCTTGGGCGACTGCCTGTTTGCTCATGCCCTTCGGCTTTCAACGGGGTTTGATGATCGCGAAGTCTGCCGAAAAATTGCTGACGCGGCCGCGGAAGTCTGCTCGGGGGAAATCATCCAGACCCAACGTCGGTTCGATCTGAAGCTTTCGACGGACGACTATTTTCGGATCATTGAAATGAAGACGGCCGCGTTGTTTTCGGCGGCCTGCGAGTTGGGAGCGTCGCTGAGCGGAGCCGAGCCTGGGGTGGTTGAGGCGCTCAGAACCTTTGGAAAGAAGCTTGGTGTGGCCTACCAGATTTACGACGACATTCTGGATCTTGCAGGATCGGAGGAGGAGACCGGCAAGACGCTGGGCACGGATTTGCGCAAGGGCAAGTTCACTCTGCCGGTGCTGCTGCTGCTGCAATCTGGCAAGGAATCCGCGACGATTCGGGATTTATTGCTGAAAGAGGATGCTGTGGATGAGCAGCTTTTGGGTTCTCTCCTCGGCGAGGCGGGCGCCCTCGAAGCGGCGAAAAGCACATCTCGCGAACTGCTGGAAGAGGCGCTTGAGGTGCTGCGCACGGTCGAGGAAACCCCATTCACCAGCGGCCTGCGCGCCATCGCCACGCACTTGGAAGAATTGCTCGACCGCCTTTGATCATGGAGTCCGACCGCATCATGGAAATGCCGACCGCGGAGCGACCGAGGGAAAAGGCCGACAAATACGGGATCGAATCCCTTTCCGATGCCGAGCTGCTTGCCATTTTTATCCGCACCGGACTTCCGGGACGCAATGCCATCTCCATCGCCAGAGAATTGCTGGCCGCGCGCGGCGGACTCGTGCCGCTCTCGCGTGAAAACCCGCGGGCGATCCGCAAGTTGGCTTCCGGGATTGGGCATGCAAAATCCATCGAGCTGGCGGCCGCATTTGAAATCGGCAAACGCCTGACGCGTAATCGCGAGGAGCTTCCAGTGCTCGACACGCCCGAGCGGATCTTTGAGGTGTTTGGCGATGAGTTCATGCTGCTGCGCCGGGAGTCGCTGCGCGTCCTGCTCCTCGATACGAAGTTGCGCCTCGTCGTGAGCGAAGAAGTCGCGCTGGGATCGATCAACGAATGCGTGGCGCATCCGCGCGAAATCCTTCGTCCTGCCATTGTCCATGGAGCCTACGCATTCATCCTCCTGCACAACCATCCGAGCGGGGATCCGGCACCCAGCGGGGCGGACCAGCGGCTCACCTCAAACCTGCGCGATGCGGCGGCCCTGCTCCAAATCCGGTTCATGGACCACATGATTCTGGGGTCGAGGGATGGCGGACGGCTGCCCTATTTTAGTTTCCGCGAAGCCGGCATTTTATGAAAATCCACCCAACATCCGTTGTTTCAGAGTCCGCCCGGATTGGAGAGAATGTCGAAATTGGTGCCCATGCGGAGATTGGCGAGCAGGCGGTGATCGGTGAGGGCTGCGTGATCCAAGCACACGCCGTGCTGGAAAACCGGGTCACGCTGGGCGTCGGCAATTTTGTTGGCTACGGTGCGGTGATTGGTGCCGCGCCCCAGGATTTCGCACATCGGCCAGAGGTCGTGAGTGAGGTGCGCATTGGCGACCACAACCGGATTCGCGAATACGTCACGATCCATCGCGGCACCAAGGAAGGAACCGCCACCACCATCGGCAACGGCTGCTTCCTCATGGTGGGCACGCACCTTGGCCACAATGTCTCATTGGCCGACAACGTCATCATTACCAATAATTGCCTCCTGGCGGGCTATGTCGATGTCGGAGAATCCGCAGTGCTCGGCGGAGGCAGCGTCTTCCACCAATTCATGCGCATCGGACGTCGCGCCATGATTGCCGGAAGCTCCAGTTTCAACAAAGACATCCCGCCTTTTGTCACGGCAAATTTCCGAAACCTGCTGGTCGGGATCAATGTGATCGGACTCCGGCGCGGCGGGTTTTCCCCGGCGGCGCGCACGGAAATCAAGCGCGCGTTTAAGCTCGTCTATCGCAGCGGACTTCGCGTGCGGGAGTCTCTGGAAGAAGCTGGAAAATCCGAATGGGGACCGGAAGCCACGGAGTTCTTCGCGTTCATCCGCGCCTCCAAACGCGGCACCTGCACCTCAAACCGCCTCGCCGAAGCCGACATCACCGGCGCGGAAGATTGAGAGGGGACTGTATCCGATGACTTCAGGGTCAGATACACTTTCACGCGCTATCCTTACATCCAAGAACAATGACCCCCGGATTCGCCTCAAAGGCTTGATTGCCAGAGGCGAGGCCCGCCTGCTGCCCCTTTCTCTGCCTCAGAGAGAGTTGTGGGAGAACTCACCGGTGGCACCCGGTGATCCGGTGAATCACATCTGCGCAACCATCGAGATCCGGGGTATCTTTTCCTTTGACCTGTGCCAGGAAGCCCTTCGTGCTGTGGTTGACCGTCAGGAAGTCCTTCGCACGTCGTTTCTTTCAGGTGAAGGAAAAGCCGCACAAATCGTGCTTGGGAAATCCGAAACCCTCTTACGCTGCCTGGACGTGGGGACTGGAGAAGATCGCGGCGAGCTCATGGCGGGCGTATTTTCTGAACCTTTTGACATGGTCCGAGGACCGCTCTACCGCGTCGAGATGCTTCGTCTGGCGGCCGACCATCACATTCTTGCCCTAGTTTTCCACCATGCGATTGCCGATGGCTGGACGCTTGGTGTTTTTGTTGGAGACTTCACCTCGGCCTATATCCTTGCGCTGAAACAATCCGGGCGGGCCTTTGCGCATATCCGGGGCATCAAAGAGGGGCTTCCGATGCCGAGTATGACCTATTCCGAGTGGGCTGCATCTGAAAAAGCGCGCTGGCAGCCGAGTGAGATCGAGCGCGAAGCGGGTTATTGGCGCTCGAGGCTGACTGGATCCAAGTTGTTGTTTGACCATTGTCTCACCGAAACACCCATGGAGCCGTTGACGAAACGGGTCACATCCCTTTCGCCACTCCTTGTTGATGCCGCTCGTGCTTTAGCAAAGCAGGCCGAGGTCACTCTCTTCAGTGTCCTTCTGACCGCTTTTCAAGTGACCCTGTTTCGGTGGAAAGCTGCCCTTGATGTGGTTCTTGGGGTGCCACATGCCAACCGGTCGAAGCCTCAGACGCGCGACACCATGGGTTACTTCGCCGGGGTGCTGCCACTCCGAATGTGCCTCCAGCCGGGGAATTCATTCGTTCAGACTCTCAAGGCCAATCATGCCGCGCAAATTGAGGATTTTGCTCATGCCATGCCATTCGCCGAATTGGCAAAGGCCGTGGCCCCCGCGGACGGTCGTTTGCAGCACCAGGTTTTTGATGTGCGTTTTGCACTCCAGAACCACCCGGTGCCCGATATCGAACTCCCGGGCATCTCCACACGCCTGAGAACCATCTCAACCGGCACATCCCGCTTTGACATGGCGTGTGAGTTGACCGAAGATGGAAACGAACTGGAAGTCGTCTGGCTTTATCGTCGCCCACTCGCCAACGATGAAGAAATCGGGAATCTGGACCGGCTGTTGGGCACCGTTTTGGAAGAAGCCGGACGGAATCCAGATTTCTTCCCCGCGCCATCCCAGCACCAATAATTTATTCCAAACATGACCGTCACCTCAGAAGAAACGCCTTCTTCCCCATGGCCGGGCAAAGCGGCCTTTGCTCTGGTGGCGACCGGGTTTTTCCTCAGCCAGGGGCTTCTTGCTTTTAGTATTCACCAAGGATGGGTCTGGCTTGTCATCCCGCTCGTGCTACTTGTGAGCCACTTCATGCACGGATACCTCATCGCATTTCATGAGGCCGCCCATGGGCTCCTGCGAAAAAACCGGCTACTCAATGAGATCGATGGGATCATCATGGGGATGTTCAGCCTGACGAGCTTCACCCTTTACCGGGCTCTGCACCAAAAACACCACGCCCATCTTGCCTCGGAAAAAGACATCGAACTTTGGCCCTTTGTGGATCCTCGCTGTCCGCGCTGGAAGCGTCGGCTGGCGGCATTTCTTGAGCTCAATTTTGGGCTTTTTTATACCCCCTATCTTTTTTGGAGGCTTTTTTTTTCACATTCCTCTCCAATCAAAAGCCCGAAAGTTCGCCGCCGGATTTGGATTGAGTTGGGATTGGGGCTTGCCGTTTGGGCCATCACGTTGGGAGTGACGGCCGGTTTGGGCCTCTGGGCGTTTTTTTGGTTGAACTACATTGTCCCGGCTTTTATTGCAGGCAACCTGCAGAGCTGGAGAAAATTCATTGAGCATGTGGGCCTCAGCGGCCACTCCGCCCGGAGCGCGACGCGCAGCATTATTGCTGACACATGGGCGGGGAAGTTGGTTTCTCTCACGCTGCTGCATGAGCCTCTCCACGGCATCCATCACATCAAGAGTTCCCTGCCGCATTCTGACTTGCCGACGCACCTTGAGTGGTTGGAAGCTTCCGAGGAAGGCGACACCGAACCCTTTCCCAACTACTGGTCCGCCTTTCTGGATGTGCTACGCTGCCTGCCCGATCCCCGGGTTGGCCGACAATGGGATTCTCCCGAGGCTGCCACACCAAGCCAGTCTCCTATCTGAATGTCAACCGAGCCGACCCCATCATCTCCCGTGATTTTTGAAGCCTCCGGGCTTGCCAAAGAATTTGATGATGGACGGGTTGCGGCCTTGCAGGGTGTTGATTTTAAAATTTCTGCCGGAGAATTTGTGGCGTTGGCGGGTCCCAGCGGATCGGGGAAGACGACCTTGCTCAACATGCTCGGGCTTCTGGACTCCCCTTCTTCAGGCAGCTTGAAATATTGTGACCACGAGATGGCTCGCCTGCCGGATCCCGCCCGCTACCGCGCCCGCGAGGTTGGTTTTATTTTTCAATCATTCCATCTGCTCGGCACGTTCACGGTGACAGAAAACGTGCAAATCCCGATGTTCGGACAAGGCCTGTCGGCAAAATCACGCGCTGCCCGGGCTGCGGAATTGTTAGATGCGGTCGGTCTCTCGCATCGGCTGAACCATTTCCCTGTCAAACTCTCGGGCGGCGAGAGGCAACGTGCGGCCATCGCTCGCAGCCTTGCCAACCGACCTGGCGTTTTGCTTGCTGACGAACCCACCGGAAATCTTGACAGCCAAAACGCGGCCCAAGTGATGGAGCTTCTTTCGCAACTTCAGCGCGAACATCATACCACGCTGGTTTTGGTCACCCACGATCGGGAGGTCGCTTCGCATGCCTCCCGCCTCCTCACCATGCGAGACGGACGCATCATTTCGGATTCCGCTGCCCCATGACATTTCTGACCATTATTTTTCGCGATCTCTGGCGGCGTCCGATTCGAACGGCGCTCACCATGGCGGGGATTGCCATCGGCATCGCAGCGGTCATTGCGCTGGTCGGCATGGCTTCGGGTTATGAAAAGGGCATTGTCAAACAGCTCGATGTCATAGGGATCGATGCCATCGTGAGCAACATGGAAGGAGGACTGATGCCCAAGGCGTTTGATGAATCCATCCGAAACCAGATTGCGGCACTTCCCGATGCGGCAGAAGTCACGACGGTCCTCATGCAGATGCTCAGCGTCGAGGATGCGCCGATGATCGTGGTTTCTGGCCGCGAATGGGGAGGATTCACGTGGGAAAAACTCACTGTTCTTGAGGGCCGGATGCCGCTCGATGCCGATGAGCGGGCCGTTGTGCTTGGCACGATGGCCGCCGAAATGTTGCAGAAGAAAGTCGGCGACACGGTCCAGATCGAGACGGAAGAATTTTCTGTGGTAGGAATCGTGGACGGTCATTCCCTGGTGGAAAATGGGGCGATCATCCTAGCGCTTCCCCTATTTCAGCGTGCCTCGGGTTTCGAGGGCCGGGTGAATTTTATTGATATCCGGGTGCCATCCGATGCCGGACAGGACCGGATTGAGGCGCTTTGCCGCAAGATCGAGGACTCATTCGCGGGCTTGCGTGCCGTCCGGGCCTCTGAGGTTGTGGGCACAAGCCAGGGTTTCAAAATCGCGAAAGCCATGAGCTGGAGCACATCGATTCTTGCGATCATTGTAGGAATTTTCGGTGTCATGAATACGATGTTAATGACCGTGTTCGAGCGGACCCACGAGATTGGCATCCTGCTCGCGTTGGGCTGGAAGAAGCGCATGATTGTTGGCCTGATCCTTGCGGAATCAGCCGTCATGGGCGTTCTGGGCGGCATCCTTGGTGTCCTTCTCGGTGCAGCAACACTGGTCATCCTCGGCACACTTCCCGAAGTTCGCGGCCTGCTCGAACCGGACCTCAGCCAGGGCCTCATCGTGAAGGCCATCCTGATCGCAGTGGGTGTCGGCATCGCCAGCGGGCTCTACCCGGCATGGCGCGGATCCCGCCTCTCACCAAGCGTGGCGCTCCAAGGCTGAGCTGAGAACCTCGCTTTCAGCCAAATCAGAACACCCAAATTCAGCGCGTCGGCGCAAGTCTGATTTCATATACCTTGAAGACGGAGCAAAATCTTATGGAGGCCACCAAGCGGGGATCGGTGATTATTTTTGGATTCGGTCTCTTCCGAGATTGATTCGCTGCTTCTCTTCTCCCTGAATTCCTCGGGACGTCCGTCTTTTGCCTATTCCGTTACGTGACCCGAACTTCTGTCTGCGGGTGCGAGGAGGAGTAGGGCCGGTCCCAGAAGTAGCGCTTGAGGAGGACCTTTAAGGTTGCAGTGAGGGGGACAGCGAGCAGGGCGCCGAGGAGTCCGCCAAGGATGAGGCTCCATGCCAGCACGGAGGCGATGACGGTGAGCGGATGCAGGCCGACCGAGTCACCGACAATTTTTGGAGCGATGACCATGCCATCGATGTTGTTGGCCACAATGAAGATGATGGTGACCGCGATGGGATGTCCCCAATCCTCGAACTGCGCGGCCGCAATGAGCACGGCAGGAATCCATGTGATCATCATTCCAATGTAGGGGATGATCCCGAGCAGGCCCACCAGGAGCCCAATGAGCACGGCAAAATCCAGCCCCATGATGAGCAGCGTGGAACCGATGAGCACACCATCAATCATGCTGACCATGAGCTGGCCCCGGAAAAAACTGACTAGATAGGAATTGATTTCGCGGACGAGCGAGACGACTTCGTTTTTGAGAGGCGAGGCCCGGAGCGGAAGGTATTGGCTCCAGTTTTCTGAGATCGAGCTGCTTTCTTTCAGGAAAAAGAAAAGAAAGATGGGGACAAGGATCATGCTAAGAAGAAATCCAAAGACCCCCAGAAATCCGCCGACGCTGCGTTGAAGAAATTTGCCAAATTCGAGCGTGAGATCGGGAAGTTTTTGTTGCAGCCATGTTCCAACGTCGTTGATGCTTTTGGCCGCAACGGCAGCGAACTGGCGGCGGGTCTCGGTGGTGGGGTCCGCGCTCTTGAGAAGCGGATTTTCCGTCAGTTGATGCACGGAATCTATCGTGTTGTTGACAAACGTCTTGGCGCTTTCGGTGTAATCAGGAAGATTCGAGATGAACGAGTTGCCCTGCCGGATGGCGGACGGCAGAATCCAAATAATGATTCCGGCCAACAATCCCGTCGCGGCCAGATACACCATGATGATGGCCAGGATGCGCGAAATCTGGAATCGGGTGAGCCATTGAACCACTGGCTCCAGAAGGAATGCCAAGATGGCCGCAATCGCCACCGGGATCAGCAACGGCTGCAAAAACGAAATCGCCTGCACCACGAGACTGCCGACTTGAAAGAGAATCCACCCGATCGCGTAGGCCGAAACCATGGCAAGAGCGGTCCAAAACAATTTTTTCTGAAATGGAGTTGGGTTCATGAGAGGTCCATTGAGTAACGACGAATCAACGGGGGAGCAATCCCTTTCGCCTGCCACCTTGCTCAAAACTGAGCGTGAGGTTTTCTAAAGGGTTCTGTCCTGAGCGCTGATTTCATTGCTGTCAGCCGCATCACCTGCAATCGAAACTGTTCATTCGGCCAGTTCGTGCAGCAAGGCGCGATTGAGGCGGATTCCGACGAGAAAGTTTTCCATGGGGAAATTCTCATCGGGAGCATGGGCGCGGCAGTCCGGCGACGCCAGTGCGAGCAACAAGGAGTCGCGGCCAAGGATTTTTTGAAATGTCGTCAGGATCGGGATGGAACCCCCTTCGCGCATGAGGGCCGGTTCTTTTCCGAACACCTGCCGCAGTGCCCGCCGGGCTGCCAGTCCGTCGGGTTGATTCGGATCAAAGAAATACGGCGTCCCGCCATGACCGCGCTCAATCTCAATCCGAACCCCCGGCGGACAAACCCTCGCAAAATGCGCTTCGGCAAGGCGAAGGATCTCATCCGGCGTTTGATCTGGAACAAGGCGGAAGGAGACTTTGAAGAAGGCTTCGGAAGGGATCACCGTCTTGCTTCCCTCGCCTTGGTAGCCGCCGCCGATCCCGTTGATCTCGGCTGTCGGCCGCGCCCCGATGCGCTCCACGGCTGAGAACCCGATCTCACCCACCAGCGCCGGAACTCCCGTCTGCGCGGCCACATCCTCATCACGAAAAGGTGATGCCGCCGCCGCCTCGCGTTCCCATGCGGCGGGCTCCTGCACGGCTTCGTAAAATCCCGGTATGGCCACGCGTCCGGATTCGTCGTGGAGGCTGGCAATGAGGCGTGCTGCAACGGTTGCGGGGTTGGCCACCGCTCCGCCATATACCCCGCTGTGCAGGTCGTGCGAAGGACCCATCACACGCACCTCAAGGGTCGTGATGCCGCGCAGTGCATAGCTCAAGGTCGGATACCCGTCGGCGGCCATTCCGGTATCCGAAATCGCGATCACGTCGCAGGAAAGTTCCTCACGGTGGGTTTCCAGAAAAGCCTCGAGGTTTTTGCTGCCCACTTCCTCCTCGCCCTCAATCAGAAAAATCACATTCACCGGCAGGTCTCCTGCCGCAAGCGCCTCTTCCACCCCGCAGATGTGGGCAAAGATTTGCCCTTTGTTGTCCGTCGAACCCCGCGCAAAAATCCGCCCGTTCCGAATCACCGGTTCAAACGGCGGAGTCGTCCACGCCTCAAGCGGCTCGGGAGGCTGCACATCGTAGTGGCCGTAAATCAGAATCGTCCTCTTCGCAGTGTCGGGAGCGGATTTTGCCAGCACCACCGGATGGCCGGCGGTCGGCACAAGCCGGGCATCGAGTCCAATCCGTGAAAGTTTTGCCACCAGCCAGCCAGCACACCTCCCCATGTCCTCGGCGTGCCCGGCTTGGGCGGACACGCTCGGAAACCGGAGAAACTCGAATAACTCATCGACCATGGGATTCATTGATCCATCGATACCGGCTTCCGTCCCGAATGACAATTCAATCAGGGACCGCCGTCGTTATCGTGCAGCGTCCCCCTGATATTTCTTTTTGCTGTCAGCGATCAGAAGCGCTGGTTTGACTCCCTTCGAAACGCGCCACGCTGAAATTCCTGCTGATACCAGACTTCCGCTTCCGCGAGGTCGAACTGAACAAGAGGATAGAAGTCGAGTTCGAACCTCGTCGCGGACTGACCCGAAGTTTTTCAGGTGATCTGCGCGATGATGAAGCCCCTCGGCCACTTTGTGACGGAATTGTAACAAATCCCCTATTTTCTCAATGGAAGGAATCGTGGCTATGCTGTTGCGAACCTCATGAATGAATATCGAACAGGCTGGATTTCGGACGTGCATTTGGGAACACGAGGCAGTCAAGCGGGGCCGCTACTCGAGTTTCTGAGAGACTCGAATTTTCAGACCCTTTACGTGGTGGGGGATCTCATCGACATCTGGGCGCTGCGCCGCGTGATCTACTGGCCGCAGGAACACAACGATGTGATCCAGAAGCTTCTTCGCAAAGGACGGAAGGGAACTGAAATTATTTACATCGTCGGCAACCATGACGAGTTTCTTGCGGGGTTCTTTGGATCTTACGCCAGCGTCACGCTGCAAAAAAATGCCATCCACCATACGGCTGACGGACGGCGTTTGCTCATCATTCATGGCCACGAGCTGGATGCTGTGGTGCAGGGAATGGGATGGCTCGCGCATGTCGGTGACATCGGATATACGATGTTGCTTCGCTGCAATGGATTGGTGAATTTTTTCCGGCACATCGTTGGATTGGACCCATGGTCGCTGAGTGCGTATGTCAAAGCTGGAGTGAAGAATGTGGTGAGCTTCATTGGAAAATTTGAGGAGTCGGTCGTTCGTTACGCGAAGGACTTTGATGTGGACGGGGTGCTTTGCGGGCACATTCACACCGCCTCGGTGCGCAATATTGGAGGCGTGGAGTATTTCAATACCGGGGATTGGGTCGAGAGTTGCACCGCGATCGTCGAGCACTACGATGGACGCATGGAGTTGATCTCGCCACCGCAGACTTTGAAGCAGCTCGACATCCGCCTTGTGTCGGCCGACCTGTCAGCAACTGACACCCCGGCCCTCGTCGAGAGCAGGTGATATGGTCAGGAAGTTTGGATTTTGTGCTGACTCCCAAGGCAGAACTGGATCGCGGCGCGGGAACCTGCTTACATGCGTGGGGAATGTCCGAAGTGAAACAATATCCGACGCCATCCAAAACCAGGAGATGGCGCATCTGGTTGGCCGCGATCCTCCTGCTCGGGGTGGCCGTGTGGGTCGTGCATCCGTTTGTTTTGTCGTGGGTGCTGACGGCGGGGATCGAGCGTTGGGCGAAGGCGCATGAGATGGAATTCCATGCGCGAAAGGTCAGTGCGCGCCTGGATGGACCCGTGGTCTGCGAGGGGCTGACGCTGCGGGCTATCCCATCGAGCGGGAATGCGACGAGTCTTGAGGTCGAACGTTGTGAGTGGCGCTGGAATGGGTTCCTGAGCCTGTTTTCCGAGAATGAACGCCTCGTCCGGGAGCTGCGTGTCGAGGGGGTTTCCGGCATTCTGGATCGTCCGGGCCGTTTCCGTTCGGCGGGCGCTATCCTGCATCCGAGGCTGCTGCCGCGTGAGGCCACTCTGGGAATCGCGAGCCTTGAAATCCACGGCTCGACCGGGCGGATCGTCGTGAATGGACTGCGCATGAACCTGAGCGAGACAACTGTCGGCCAAATGACTGCCGACTCGGTCGGGATCATTGTGAGCGGATACACGAAATCCGTCGGCCCCCTGAGCGCGCGCACCGCATGGAAGGCCGGCACCGTCTGGCTGGCAGATCTCGAAATCGAACCCGGATTTGTCGTGGATAATTTTTCGCTCGATCTCTTGCACGAGCCCGGGCCAGCAATTTCCCTGAGCGCCACCTGCTTTGGCGGCTCCCTCCGCGGGGATTTTACGACCGAGGCGACGACCGGACAGGTGGAAATGGCGGCATGGGCATCAAGCATCCCACTCGACCGTGCGGGGGCGTTTGCCGGGTTCCCGGATCGCATGGTGGGCACGCTTTCCGAAGGACGGTTCACGTATCGCGGGCTGCTGGATCGTCCGGCGGACGCCGAGGCCTCGCTGCGGCTCATTGCGCAAGGGTTCCAGTGGAACAAGCGCGGATGGGAATCCCTGGTGGTCGGGGCCAGCCTGATTCACCGGCGGCTGGTCGTTACGGAGTTCGATCTGCGTCAAAAAGAAAACCGGTTCAATTTCAACGGCGAAATTTCGCTGGCCGACGGCTGGTCTCAAATCTCGAAGTCTCCCTTCCTTGTCACCTTCCGGGCCGACATCCGCGAGGTGGCTGCGCTCGCAGGGTTGGTGGGCAGACCCTTCCATGAAGTGGCGGGCCGGATGTCTGCCTCGGGTTCGGTGAACGGACGCCAGGGGGAACTGGACGGATTCCTGAGCATCGAGGCTTCGGACCTCACGTTCCGGTCGCTGCCGCCGGCGTCCCTGAACATGGAGGCGGTGTTCCGAAAAAACGAAATCGACGTGGTGTCCTGCGAGGTTTTCGCGGGCAAGGATTCTGCTTCGATCAAGGGGACGGTCGGGATCAGCGCGCCGCACCAATATGCCGCCGCACTCGAAGCAAAGTTTGCGGATGTCGCGGTGTATCTGGCTCCGTTTCACGCGCCGGGAGCGGATCAGGTCTATGGGGGTGCGCTGGATGCGCGGTGGGAGGGCGATGGAACACGGAAATCGCATTCGGGAGCCTTTGACCTGAAGCTGCGCGATTTTGTCTCCGGCCCCACTCCCTCCGGACTCACGGGCACATTCATCGGCACGTATTCGCCCCAGAATTTGTATTTTTCGACGCTCCAGCTCGACAATGCCGGAATCCGCCTCACCTCACGCGCGACGATTGCGAGATCGGGGGTGACGGTGAAAGATTTTGAATTGAAGTCGGGTTCGACGCCGCTGCTGGAAGGCGGGCTGTTTGCGCCGGTCAACGTGTTTGAAGTTTTTGCTGGAAAGGATTGGCGTGCGGCGATGGATGCCGAGCGCGAGGCCTACCTGCGGCTGTCGTCACCGAAGGATCTAAGTATTCCGGCACTGCTGGAACTCGCGGGGCAGAAGCCGACGATTGAGGGTCAGGTGCGCGTGGATCTCGAAGCTGGCGGACCGCCCGCGCGGCTGACGGCCAAGGGCGAACTCTCCGCGCACAACCTGCTCTGGAAAGTGCTCGGGAAGGCGGTGCCAGCCTCGTCCCTGACGGTGAAATTTGCGGCAGCGGACGGCGCGGCCAATTTCAACGGACTTCTGCAGACCAAAAAATTTCCGGCGGTGGTGCTCACGGCTGGTATGCCATTTGGGTTGATGAGCGACGCGTCCGGGCACTGGCGTTGGTTGAATCCTGCTCAGGAATTCACGGCTACACTGGATTTTCCACAGACCGAACTTGCACTCCTCCAGCCATTTTTTCCGAAGGTGCGTTCGTTGAGCGGCACCTTGGGCGGAAAGCTTGATTTCTCGGGCACGCTGGCTCAGCCGCAGATGAACGGACGGTTCGACATCAAAAATGGTGCGCTCGCATGGAAGGCGTTGATTCCCGGAATTTCCCATACCGAAGCCGTCTTGGTCTTCGATGGAAAGCAGGTCGCACTTGAACGGTTCGCCGGAAAACTCGGCGGCGGGAAGTTTGATCTCACGGGAACCATTGGCCTCGCCGAGCCGGAAAATCCCGCATGGAACCTCGGGCTGAAAGCGGAAAATGTGCTGCTGGCTGACACTGCGCAGCTCCGCACACGGGCCAACCTTCAGCTCTCCTTGGCAGGGAGCCGCTCCGGCGGAGAGGTCGAGGGAACGGTGGCGCTCGTCGATGGCCAAATCCGGCAGCGGATTGAGCCTCTGCTTCATGGCGAGACAGGCCGTGCCGCGACGTCGGATTTTGTCCTGCCGGATTTTGCTCCGGACTCTTGGGGATCATGGACGCTGGCCGTGGGTGTGCGGTCGGACTCGCCAGTGTTGGTCTCCGGCGAACTTTCGCCCGGTGAAATCGTTCCCGAAATCTCCCTCCGCGGCACGCTGGCTCAGCCGGTGCCAATCGGACGCCTGTGGCTCCGAAATGTGGATGTGTTCCTTCCCTTTGGCCGGATGTTGGTTCCCGAGGGACGGATCGATTTCCTGCCCGACACCCCATGGAACCCGTTCCTCGACATCCGCGCCACCCGCTCACTGCCAAATCTCGACATCGCCCTCATCGCCTTTGGCCCCCTCAGCGAGCACAAAATCCTTCTCCGCTCCGAGCCCCCGCTCCCGCAGGAGGATCTGCTCGAAATCCTTCTCGCCCGCACTCCGGCGGCGCCACCGCGATTTGCAGCGCCTTCATGGGTTCGCCCTCCCGTTCCGGATATCGTGCTCGGCGGAGATCTGTGGACTGGCTCCGTGCGAACTTCTCCCCGGTTTTTCAACCCGGGAACGCAGATTCGCCTATCCGAACCCACGCCGGGAGTCGGCCTCACATGGAGCCTGCGCTAACGCCTGCCACATGAAAAAGGCCATCCCTCTCCAGATTCTTCGGATCGCTAGGTATTTGCGCGACGGCTGGCTGGGGTTGGCGCTGCTCTGTGGCGTGGCCCTCGGCACCCAAGGCCTCACATGGGGCACTTACGATTGCCTGAACCTTGACCGCATGGCACTCAAGAACGTGCTTTCCAAGGAGCGTCCGCCGCTGCATCCCGGCAGTTTTTTCAAGCCGCCGTTCTACACGTATATGAACCATTTTTTGGCGCGTGTTCCGGCGCAGACATTTGCCTCCAATCTGTTTTGGATTCCGAATGCGGAGCGGTTTGATCTTTACCTCCGCCTGCGGCTCGTCATGGCCCGATTCTGGAATCTCATGCTCTTTGCGGGTTCGGTCGTGCTCGTTTATGCGGTGGCGAGGGAGTTTTTCGGAATCATCTCGGGACGTGTCGCCGCGCTCCTGCTTGCAACCTCCGCGGTGTTTGTGCCGTATCAGGTCTTCCTCACCACCGACCTTGCGGTGGTGTTCATGATGTTGGCCGCCTTTGCCGGTGCGGCGCGTGTGGTGCGCACGCCGACGATGGGATGGTCGATCGCCGCCGGCCTCGTCACCGGGCTTGCCGCCGCGACGAAATACAACGGGCTCTTCATTGCGGTCACGCTTCCCGCCGCACACCTCCTCGCCAGCCGGGGAAATCCGATCATCGCCTCTCTCAAGCGTCCGGCAGCATGGGTCTGCGGACTCTGTGTGCCCATCGGCTTTGTCCTCGGCACGCCGTATGTGGTCTGGGATTTCAAAGCCTTCGTCTCCGATTTTCTCTACAATTACCGCGTCACACCAGTCTATGGCGGCGAAACTGCTGACAGCGGATATTACAAATTCTTCCATGCTTACCCGGAAATCTTTGGGTGGCCGGCTCTCGTCTTCATGGCCATTGCGTTCCTGATCGGCATGGTCTTTGTGTGGCGGACCCGGAAATCCTCCGATGCCTGGAAGCTGGTTCTGCTCACGAGTCTGTTCGTCGCCTTCTACGCATGGCGCATCGGGATTTTTCCCCGGATGGAGACCCGATTTGTGCTCCCCTCCGCGCCATTTGTCCTGCTGCTGGCGGCAGCAGGATTCGGTCCGCTTTTTCGCCTGCGGTGGATTTCCGGTGCCGTGCTCGCAGGCGTGCTGAGCTACAACCTCGTTTGCGGATGGTGGATGGGTGAGATGTTCCGCCGAGATCCTCGCAATGATGTGCTCGAATTCGCCCGAGCGAACATCCCTCCGGAAACCCGCATTGAAGTGAGCTCCTCGATCCCGCAGCTCAACGACCTGCCGGACGGGAATTTCCGGTTGGATCGGATTCCTTCCGGCGTGGACCGCTGGGCGCGGTTCTCGCAACAATTTGCGGAGGATGAAGACGTGATGAAGGTTGTCGAGCTTCGACGCGAACCCTCCGGCTTGGAATGGTTTTCCATCGAAGCGCGCCTTGCCCGGAATCCGGAATGGGTCATCTGGTCAAGCATCGACATCGAGAATGGCACGCGCCCCTTTTATGAGGCGATGTTTTCCGAGTCCTCCGGTTTCCGCATCGTGCGGGATTCCGAATCCCCCGCTCTTCCCCGTTGGGTGTATCCTCAAAATACCGAGTTTCTGCGCAACCGAACAACGGTTTGGAATCGCCTCCGCGCCACGCCATGAGCCAACCGACCTCGGTTACCATCGTCGTTCCAACCTTTCGCGAACGGGAGAACATCCCGCTCGTGGTCGAGCGCTTGGAGGAATTGCTCGCCGACTTCGCATGGGAAGTCGTGTTTGTGGATGACGACTCGGATGACGGCTCGGCGGAAGTCCTGCTTGATCTCAGCCGCACGCATTCGCATGTGCGTGCGATCCGCCGGATGGGACGCCGCGGGTTGGCTTCGGCCTGTCTCGAAGGAATGGCCTCCAGCTCGGCAGAGATCTTTGCCGTGATGGATGCCGACCTTCAGCACGACGAATCCCTGCTGCCGGAAATGATCTCTGCACTACAGAGCGACCCCTCGCTCGATCTCGCCATTGGCACGAGGTATTTTGGAAGGGGCGGAGTCGGGAATTGGTCGCAGGGACGTCAGGTCGTGAGCCGGATGGCCACCCGCATCGAAAAAGCGGTCTTGCGGACTCCGCTCTCGGATCCCATGAGCGGATTCTTCGCGCTCCGGCGGCAGGTTTTTGAAGAGACCGTCCGACAGATGACCGGCAAGGGATTCAAAATTCTTCTCGATATCGTGCTCTCCTCCCGGCGGGAATTGCGCACCCGCGAGTTCCCCTACGAGTTCAAGGCACGCCAGCACGGCCAGAGCAAACTCGATGTCGTCGTCGGTTTGGAATACCTCTACCTGCTGGCCGACAAAACCCTTGGGCGGGTCGTTCCCGTCAGCTTCGTGCTTTACGTCATGGCGGGCCTCTCCGGCCTCCTCCTCCACCTTGTCGTTCTCGGACTGCTCTTTCGCATTCTCGACTTCCCCTTCCTGACCTCGCAAATCGCCGCAACCGTCGTGGCCATCATCTCAAACTTCCTCATCAACAATGCGGTCACCTTCCGCGCGTTCCGGCTCAAAGGCGTTCTTCTCGTGCCTGGCCTCACCGCCTACATGGCCATCTGCGGACTCGGTGCCATCGTCAACGTGCAATCCGCCGAATACCTCTTCCATCATTCGATTCATTGGTGGTTCGCAGGCGTCGCCGGAGCACTCATCGGCGCAGTCTGGAATTACGCCGTCTCCACCCAGATCGTCTGGACCTTGCTCCCAGCCATCCTCCGGAGGAAAAAATCTTAGCCTTGGGACCCTTGATCCGCAGACATCTCTGGTTGTGAATTACAGACCGACCGAAGGGGGCGCAGGGTTCCGCCTTCGTGCCATTCGCCGGGGATGAGCACCTTGCGCGGCTGACGCTTGCGTCCGAGCTCCCCCCGACTTAACTGTCCGATGAGCAGGTCCACTGCTGCCGCGCCGATGAGCCGGTGGTTCTCACGAATGCCACTCCAGTTCTCCACGTCCTCCACCACATTGAGGTTCACCAGCCCGCAATCCTCCGGCACCGAAGATCCCAACTCCCGCAGCCACTCGCGCACCACCGGATTGATGGAGAGAATGACATCCGGTTTATAAATGTCGAACCATCGATCAAAGGCCGACGGTCGTCCCTCCTTGAAACGCTCCAGAAAAAGAATGGGAAGCCGCCTGGCCTCGGGCATCTGGGATTGCTCGACAAGGAAGGCCGCCTGCGCGCGCCCCTCGCTTTCGCGGTCCAGATACCTGCTGTAAATAAACCCGACACGCAAATACCCGCGCTGCAAGACCGTCTGAAAAGACAGACGCAGATTGAAGTAAAAATCCCGGTCCGCAATCGGGAACCCCTGCGGATAAAACCGAGAAACGTCCGTCGTGCTGGGTCCTCCCGGCTCGTTCAGGTTTCCACTTCCCACCAAAGCAACCACACAATGCGACCACTCCTCGAGCAGAAATTGGCGATGCAACATCAGGGGCAAAATCACCCCGAAAATCCCCCGCTGACGCAAGGATTCCGAAATCTGCCGCACCTCCACCGCACTCGATTTCGAGTTGCCGCCAATCGAAACCTCCTCAAGCCGGAACCCTCGTTCCCGGCTCCTCTGCTGCGCACCGCTCAGATACCCTCGCAACCACGGGAAATCCCGCCAACACGTGGGATTCGGATAATCATTCAGCCATGCCAAAGTGGATTGCATGGTTGTCGGCAGGCTCGCACGCGCCTGCGCCTGATACAAGGCGATCAGCGGATTCGGACGGTATCCCTCCCGCCGCGCAATCTCATGGATCCGCTCCCGTGTGTGCGTCGGAATCGTGGGATGATTCCTCAAAGCGCGCGAAACCGTCGCCTTATGGACACCAGCGATTTTCGCGATGTGTTCGAGGGAAATGCGCTGGAGTTTCATCGGGATGCAGGGCGCTGCGCCTGCGGGGACCATAGCTCATTCCAAGTCAGGGGCAAGGATGTTTGTTGCATGCGCGTTGCATGAATCCTCCAAAGGCGGAAGTGACCAGCCAAACCTTCCCTCCGTTGAGAAAACGCAGCCAATTCTTGACCGGAGGGGAGTCGATGTGTTTGAGTCACGCCATGGACCCCATCCCGCCCACTCCGCAGCCCACTCCGCAGCCCACTCCGCAGCCTCCTGCTTCCGACGGCCTCACAGGGCGACAATGGATGGTCTTCCTCCATCTGAGTGCATTTGCCGGGGTTGTCCTCCCTGCATTCGGTCACATCCTCGGACCCCTCATCATCTGGCTGGTGAAAAAACAGGAGATGCCTGAGTTGGACGTCGCAGGCCGCCATGTCTTGAATTACCAGATTTCGTGGACGATCTGGATTATCGCTTCCGCGGTCATAGCCTTTGTCGGCTCCTGTCTCATTGTTCCAATCTTTCTGCCGGTTGCCGCGATCATTGCATGGATCGTCTTCACGATTATTGGTGCCGTCAAAGCCAGCAACGGAGAATCCTACAAGTTCCCGCTCACCATTAAATTTCTTTAACCAAACCAGGAAAACCCGGTTCTTCCCTATGGAAAAATAGGCTTAGGGAATCAGGGGGCGCAGGATGTTGATGACACCTTTAACTCCCTCGACGGCGGCATCGGGTGAACCTTGGAGGATTTGTTTTCCGGTTTCGAGGACTTCTTCTCCCATCGCGGTGGCGAGGCGTGGGGTGAGGTTTTCGGTGGGGGCATCGAGGGTGCCGCCGAGGGTCAAATTTGCCCAGAGGTAGCCGCCACGGGAGTCTGTAAACACGCGTTTGCGGGAGCCTGGCAACCACTGGAGGGTTTGGGGGGTGACACCGATTTGAAGGTTGCCCGAAAGGTTTCCGGCGTGGTCGATGGTGAATCCCCCTTCAACGCGGAGGAGCCCGCTCGACTCGCCGACAAAATGGCTGATTTTAAGGACTCCGTTTTCCCAGACAAATTCGCCATCCATCGTTTGAACCGGCATGTTTCGAAAGGCGGGGTTGCCGGTGAAGTCTGCGACGGTGCCCAGAAGCGGGGTGTTTTCGATGCGTCCATCGCGCAGGCTAAACTTTCCTGTGGCACGATCCCTGGCTGTGATGCGGGCCTCTCCCGAGAGCAGGCCCGCGAGCCGGTTGGCCCACGTCCGGGAAAGAAACTTCTCCGAGGGAATTCCCTCCCACGCGATCTCCATCCGCCCGCCGCGCGATGATTCCCCGGATGCCGAAATTTTCCCGTTTTCGCCGAGTCGGAAGTTTCCTTCCAGGAGATAAAAATCGCCAGCCTGCTCGCGCACGCGGAAGCCTTTCACATCCATAGCGGGCAGTTTGGGAATCAGAACCTGTCCGCCGGAGCCGGTAAAAATCCATCCCGCTCCGTCCGGGCGGATGGTGACGTGCGAGTCATCGAGACGGATTCCGCTATGCGTGAGATTTGCGGAGCGAATGGTCACTTGGCCGAGGTCAAACCGGCGCGGCAGGAGCGACGCCAGCCCGTTGGGAGATTTTGCGGGGGAAGTCGTGGGCTCTTCGGAGACGCCCACGCCGGGCGGCTTCCATTCGCCATCGAGCCGGGCGATGGTGATGTCTTCCACACGCCATGCACCGGAAAAAGCCGCGCGCCAATCGATCGAAGCGCGAAGCTGGCGGGCAGTCATTTCGTGGAGGGCGGTGTTCGGACGTCCGGTGATGATCGCGGATTCCGAATAGACGGAGGATCCCGTCCAGCGCAGGGGTTCAAATTCGGCGTTGCCGCGAAAGGCGGTGCCTGTGGCCTTGGCGATCATCGCTCGAAATGCTTCTCCGCGCACAAAAGCTCCGAGCCAAAGAGATCCGCCAATGAGGCCAAGGAGAGCCAAGGCAACGACAACACCAACACCGATCCAAACCATGCGGCGGGATTTCAAAGACATTCCAGGTCAGGGAAGCTGCGCTCGGGAATTCTCATGCGGCGTGGGATGGAATGGGAGCGGTCCATTGGGGTCGTCTCGCCACCTTGGCTTTGATTCGGAAGCATATTTTTCTCACAACAGGGCGAGGGCGCCCCGCCTCCGGTTTCTGCGCTCGGAACGAGTGTTTGAATCCCCGAGCGGCATGGAGGGCACTAGCTGAACGAGAGCTTGGTCACGCCGGAGGCGGAGGCGGCATTCAGGACGTCCATCACACGCTCATGTCTGGTCTGAGGATCGGGACGGATGATCACGGGATCCTTGTCGCCATATTTTGAAATCGTATCCTTGAGCCACGCTTTGAGCTCGGGGAGATCTTTGCTAGCAGGCGTATCAAAGCGGCGGTCACTGCTCTGGATGCTTCCATCGGGGAAAATGTCGATGATGATGGGGGTCGTCATCCCAAGGCCGGGAGCAGCGCGCCCGCTGGGCAGGTTGATGTTGAGTTCTTTCTCAATGACCTGCGAACTCGCCGAGGCCATAAAGAAAAGCAGCAGCACGAACACCACATCGACCATGGGTGCGATTTGGAACCCGATATCCCCGTCTTCTGATACTCCTCCACCTGCCATATAATTATTTTTTCTTTGGTTGGGTCGCGGCTAGGAGGGCTTGGGAGCACCTTCTTTGTCCACGACGGAAAATGTGACGTTGCCAACTCCCGAGGCGCCGACCGCTTCTAAAAGCTGGCGCATAAATTCAAATTTCACTTCTTTGTCCGCGCGGATGACGACGCGGAGGAGCGGGTTCATTCCCACCTTTTTCTGGAGCATGGACACGAGTTCCATGGGAGACTGATACTTCTGCTGATCGACCTCGATGGCGGTGATCCCATTGATGGCCGTGTAGGTGACGTTGATGATGACCTGGCCCGGATTTTCTTTGGCTTCCTTGGCTTCCTTGGCAATCGGAAGTTTGACATCCCGATTTGCTTGCAGAACTTCTGTCGAACTGATCGACATGAAGAACACAAGCAGCACGAGCAGGATGTCGATCATCGGCGCAATTTGGAACTCCGGATCAATCTCGGGATCCGCCTTGCGCTTTTTCTTCTTGGCCCGCGAATGGGAAGAGGAGTCGGACATGGAAATCAGGCCCAGTCCAAAGTGGCACCGCAATGCGGACAAGGGTTCTGTCCGGCTTGGATAGCCCCGTTGCAGATCGGGCAATTCGTGGTGAGGGCCATGGAAACCTTGCGGGAACCTTTGGCGACTCCGGGAGCTCCGGCACCGGCCTCGAAATTATCACCGACGCGCACCCCGGCGAGTTCCTCGAAAGGAATGTCTTCAACCAGCCGGTTGAGAACGTCGTCCGCATTGACGAGGACGATGGTTCCGCGGTTCCGGAAGTAGTAGTAGAAAATGAAGGCCGGAATCGCGATGAAGAGACCGCTTGCCGTCGCCATGAGCACTTCACCGATTCGCAGAGCGAGCGAGCGGGGGTCCGCCACGCCGGAAGAACCGAGCACTGCGAACGCACCCATCATTCCGATAACCGTTCCGAGCAGTCCGATCATGGGAGCAATAACCCCGATGACCGAGAGGTAGCTGTTCTTGGTTTTGAGGATCTGAGCCTCACGAATGCCGTGTTCGATGAGTGCCGTCTCGACGGCATCCTTGCCGCGACCGAGGCGCTCAAGCCCCCCTTTGAGGACGAGCGCGATGTAGGCTTTGTTGGCGCGGCAGATTTCCCATGCTTCTTGGTAGTTGCCGGCTTGAATCGTGCTCTGGAGCGATTCGACGAGTGCGCTCGGTGCCAACTGCTCGTCGCGCATGACGACAAAGAGCTGGATGATGAACGTGAGCATCACCATGGACGTGCCCAGAATCGCGATCCAGATCAGGATGATCAGCGGTCCACCGTGCAGGATGGTCTGGATGATGTTCATGTTCTCATGGACCGCGGGAGCGGCTTCCTGGGCATGAACCAGCGGACTGGTCAGGGCGAGCAGGAGGACGGGCAGGAGGGTGGAGAGACGACGGGTGGATTTCATTGGTTGCATGGTTGGTAAATGGGAATCAGGGAACGATCACTTTGGTTTCTTTCAGAGCATTGGCGCGTTCGGTGGCTTTCGCCACAACGACCGGGTCTTCGTGGAAGAGTGTGACAGCCAAAAGATAGTTTTCAAGAGCTTCCGCTTTCTCAGCGGAGGATTCTTGAACGGTGGCGAGCAAATAAAGAGCCTGTCCATAGATGGCACTCGTGCTCGAATCTGCAAATTTTGTGGCTTTCGCCTGCTCGACAATCGGCACAAGCAGAGTGCGGGCTTTGGCAAATTCCTTTTTTTCAATGGCCAACCGGGCCAGACCGACATCCGCGCTGCTGCCAGCATCCGGGTAAAGTTTTTGGAAATTGGCAAAGGCGGCTTCCGCTTTATCCACCTGGTTCAAGGAAAGGAAAACCTCCCCGAGCAGTGCGCTGGCGCGCATCGCCCATTTCGTCGGCAGCCCAGAAAAATTTTTGACGAGTGGTTCGAGGACGGCGAGGGTTTTTGCGGCATCGCCCTTCTGCCAGAGCTCTAGGGCTTGGTCGTAGGCCTTGGGGGGGGCCATGGTGACCGAGGCGACATTCGAGAGGGGGATGCCGGTTTCGACGGGACCGACCTTCAGGCGCACGGTGCCATCACGGACCCCGAGGATTTGACCCGGGCGTGAGGCCTTGTCGCTTTTTTGCACCACGAGATCCTGGGCCCGGAGCCCGAAGGGACCGGCCAGGAGGAGCGCAAAAATTGCGACCAATGGGGAGACGCTTGCTTTCATCGTCCAAAGTCTTTAATCACTTTTTCTCCGTAAATCAATAGTTTCCCGGTAAAATTCATGATCCACATCCTTCGCAAAAACCAACGTGGCCTGATGCTCATCATCGCCATCCTAACCATCATCGCATTTGTTTTCCTCTACAACAGGGGTCCGCTCGATGACATTGCTGCCACCCAAAGCCCGCGTATTTACGGGCAGGCGCTCACTCCGGGAGCCCTTGAGCGTCAGGCAAATAACTACCGTCTCACGCTCGCCATGGGGCAATACGATCTGGTCTCGAAACTCGGCGGTGCCGGGGGTCAGGATTCGGTCTCGGAATTTGTCTGGAACCTCCTCATTCTGCAGCACGAAGCGCGGGTATTCGGGATCGAACCGAGCGAGGCACAGATCGCCGACCGGATCAAGTCGCTGCCGGTTTTTTTGACGAACAATCAATTTGATCCCGTGAAATACGGCGAGTTTGTCA
>JBBQRY010000001.1:0-30694 GCA_038214335.1 Chthoniobacterales bacterium | reverse complement strand
CTCTAGTGGCCGCAGGGATCATCATGGCAACAGTCATTGCATGGTTCGTTCTAGTGGAGGGGCGACCAGGCAAAGTGTTCCTGCTATAACGTCCGGAGGGTTGTTTGACGACCACATGCAGCACATCTGATCAGAGTCCGGATTTTCACGATGCCTTCTGCGATGTTTCAAATAGATCGAATGAAGCAAGCTGTGAATACCGGTTGGGCTGTCGCTCATACGTTTGAAGGCATAGATTTCACGACGAGGCAAATCACCGGACACGAGACCGCTGAGGATTCGCTTTTCGGTTGGTTTGCTTTTTTGGCTCCCTCTTCTTTTTGGGGGCTTCAAGTGCAAAGGAGTAAGATTGCAGCACGCGATTCTTAGTGTCCTTGACGAACACCATAATGCCCCCTTCATTGATTATCCTGGAGAATTCCAGGTGTGCTGCCTCTCGTGTTCGTTCGGACAGGCTGTCGATATACTCACGGGAGTCATATACCTGCACCGTATTGCTGGCCAAGTCACACTCAATCAGCGGTCGTTTGTCGGCGTGAACCTCCCACGCCTGGATGATCGTCGGCCCGAACTGTTCTATCTGCTCTGTGTAGTTGCGCATCGTATTCCTTCTTCGTAACCGTCAACCTTCAGCTTTTTCGGGATTGCGAAGCATACCCTGCGAGGATTTCTGCCTGGGCTTCGCGATTGTGTCTTCAACCTCAGCCACACCAAAAAGACGGTCAAACTCTCTCTGGAGCATGTCAGCGTGAAAGTATACCACGGGGGTCACCTGATAAAATCTGGTGCCCGACTCAAATCGATAGGAGCGTGCGCCTCGCCTGCGCCTGAACACTTCAGTCAAGTGACTGGCTCCCAGATCAACCGCATTCCCAAAAAGGCGCAAAATGAGATGGTCAGCACGAACTTCGATTGTCGGGTTCCTGATCACTGGCTCCAAAAGAATCACCGAACCAAGAAGAGCCACAACTGAACCGAGCGCGAGGGTGAGGCTACTCCACTGAATCGCCATGTATGCAGCCAGCACACCGACGGACAGGCACGCCAAGCCAAGACAAGCAACGGTTTTTCTCTTCGGGAAAAACCGCCTCGTCGTTGTTTGTTGATCCTTCATAAAGGTTGATCTGGCATGTAGCTGCACCTGCCACAAAAAGAGGCAGGGGTGTTCGCCTTCGTGTCGTTGCTGATCTCCATGACAAGATCGCGTTTTGTGAGGTTGGCCATGACAGGAGGATGGTGGTTTTCAGCAGGATAGAGAGCTGGCAGGCATTTGAAAATGCATTTCTGTCTACCTCGGTAGACAAAAACAAAAACTGCGCGCAAATTCCGCCGGTTTTGGAGGGAGAAATCACATTCACCATATTGGAGTGACGTTCGCCCCCATTGAAAAGGGCAACGACCCAGCGCGGGTTAATAGCTGATGAACTTTACCACCGCTGGAATCCCTTTCAGCAGGTCGGCTCTATCCGCCACACGCATGTCCTCGATGGACGTGCCCAGCCAAACGTTTGAGTAACCGCTACCCGCACCCCAATCGGGGGGTAGAAACTTTTCGATGTTCTCGGCACGTTTGGTGAGCAGTTGGAACCACAATTGCGGACATTCCTTGATGGTCTGCCACATTTTTTGACGTGGTGCCACCAAGTCTGGACGATCTTCCGTCCAGTCCATGAGAGACCCCACAAAAACCAAGTGGTTGCCGTTCCCAAGAATACCGGGCACACCTCTTGCCGCCGCTTCTTGCCATCTAAGGACATTCTTCAGTGTTGACGTGGTTATCTGACGTGGGGCATCTGTGCCCCCGTTCAGTCCCATGGTGTTTTTCGTGAGAGTCTCCGCATAGCAGTTCGCACAGCCTGCGGAATACTTGGCACACCCCATCCACGGATTCCACGTGTGGTCGGTCCAGGCGATTAGCGTTTTGTTAGCCATTTTCGACAACGGCCCGTCACGAGAGAGCGTGCAAACGTCACACAAAAGCAGAAAAACGTGTCAAGGGGATTATTTTGAAGATTTTTTCGGTCGAGTGAAAATTCCAATATCTTTCGCAGCTCTCATCAGGAAAAATACCTCCCACGAAGAAACGCCACATCAAGAACATGCCGGATCGCGTCCAAAGCGCACTTGATCGTCGTCGCGCTGGCTCCGGTCGAATTGCGTGCGGGGGTTTTCGCCTTATTGGGAACATACGGCGTAGCGGAAGCGCAAAAACTCCTCAACCACGTATCGACCAGCTTTGAAGTGATCTTTCGCACATTGGTTGCTTCGATTCCCGTCCAAGAACGGAGCACCAATTTTATGCCAGCCTCCCGAAATGCCTTGGTGTTTGGCCGAACATCTGCGGATGAAGCTAGACGCTCTTTGTATACGGCCAGCGCCTCGCCGAACGTCAGTGGCCCTGATGCCTGCGCGGCCGCCCCGGAGGACTTCAGGCGTTCGGAGGCGTCAATATGCTCTTGCATCCTGTTTTTCGCCACAGACAGGAGCGTGGTCTTCAAGGTTGGCCGTTTTTGCTTGCCACCTGCATACGTTCGGACATAGTAGCCGCCATTACGATGACGGTAGAGAAACTGAACGCTGGTCGGTGTCCAAGAGGCTTTCTTTTCGGAGGAAGTTGGGATGGCAATGTTGCTCATAACGCATTGACCGTAAAAAAACGACCGTAGAAAAATCAAGTTCGGATTTTTTATCGATTCGTAAGTCGTTGCTAGTGAAAAGGAAGGGTGGCTGAGTCCGGTCGAAGGCACTCGACTCGAAATCGAGCGTGCTGTTAAAGGCACCGTGGGTTCGAATCCCACCCCTTCCGCCATGACCGAAAATCGCCCGCAAAACCCGCATATACCCAGGGTTTTCGATTTTTGGTTGGTCGAAAAACGGCAATTTTTTGGCATCTGTCCCTGGAATTGTACCTTTAGGCTACTGCGGGAGAGGCTACTGCGCCACAAAGCGTCCCCAAAGCAGTTTTACTTTTGGGTAAGCTCCTTTCTTTGTGATCTCTGCGATCTCTGCGGTTGATTATTCCTGTCGTTTATTCCTCGCCGCCGCCGGTTCTCACCGCGAGAATTGATGCATGTCGAAACTTTTCTTGCTTGTTGCTGTCCTCTTCCTTGCCGCTTGCACGACGAAGCGATCCGCCAATGAGCTTGTCGTCGGGATGGATCTTTCGTATCCGCCGTTTGAGACGATTGGTGCCGCTGGCCAGCCGACGGGCGTGAGTGTCGATCTGGCCAACGCCCTTGGTGAGGCGCTCGGGCGTCCGGTGCGGATTGAGAATATCCCCTTCACCGGGCTGATCCCCTCTCTGAAAACCGGGAAGATTGATTGCGTGATTTCGTCGATGACGGACACTCCTGAGCGCCGCTCATCGATTGGTTTTTCCGATCCGTATCTGACCATCGGGCTGGCGCTCTTGGTTGCAAAAGATTCCCCGATTCAGTCTCTTGCCGACCTTGATCGGCCGGGGCACACGTTGGCGGTGCGCCAGGGCACAACTGGCGAGGTTTGGGCACGGGCCCACCTGAAAAACGCATCCATCATCGCGCTGGAAAAGGAAGCGTCCGCCGTGCTGGAAGTCGTGCAGGGGAAAGCGGGCGGCTTTCTCTACGACCAAATGAGTGTCTGGAAAAATGCGCAGTCCCAGTCCGACACTACACGCGCTCTGCTGAACCCGATCCAGCAGGAAAAATGGGCCATCGGACTCCGCTCAGACAACGAAGAGCTCCGCGCTCAGATCAATACGTTTCTGGCAGCCTTCCGGCAGGCAGGCGGTTTTGAAAAGCTTGGTGACAAATATCTTTCCGAGCAAAAGGCAGCCTTCCAATCCCAAGGTCTGCCGTTCTATTTCTGAGAGTCCGTTCTGCGGCTTTCGCCTCGCCGTCTATGCCGATCGGATGCCGGAATTTCTTGCGAGCAGTGTTGTCAAACCCCGAAGGCTCCGCTAATGATGGTTGTTCGTTCAATCAAGGATGGGTGGCAGAGTGGTCGAATGCGCACGCCTGGAAAGCGTGTGTGCCGAAAGGTACCGGGGGTTCGAATCCCTCCCCATCCGGGTTTTCCTCCGGTGGAGGTGGCGCAGTTTTAGCCAGAAAACATGGCTCCACCGGAATGAAGGAAACAGGCATCCCCATGCAAGGTTTTGCCCACGATCGGCAGGCCGGTTCCAACGCGTTATTCCCTCGCTAACCGGCATGTTGATGCTAGTTTGAATTCTATGAAAACGTGCTGCCTGTTGTTTGCGGTTGCGGGTATTTGTTTTTTTGCTGGGGAAGGGTTTGCGGACCCCGGCGCGGGGTGGCCGAGGACGTTCACTGCGAATGGGGCGTCGTTTTCGGTTTACCAGCCACAGGTGACTGATTGGACGGGCAACCAGTTGACAGCTCGGCTGGCGGTGTCGGTGACGCCACAGGGGGCGGCGGCTCCGCAATTCGGGACCATGGTTCTCATGGGCACGACGGATGTCGATAATGAGCAGCAGGTTGTGTCGTTGTCGAATCTCACGCCGGCACAGATCAATTTTCCATCCGCTCCGGATCAGGCCACCAATTATGCGGGCCTCGTCACCGCCCAAGCTTCCACGTGGGCGCAGAACCTTTCGCTCCCGGCCATTCGAGCCAACCTTGCCGTCACAACCGCCGAAGGCCAACCTACCGTCGCGGTGCAGAATCCTGTTCCCACGATTTTCACCAGCGACGGCCCCGCCGTGCTCGTGCTGGTGAATGGCGAACCCGCCTTGCGTGCGGTGAATGGTGTCACCTTGCTGCGCGTGATCAATACCCAAGCACTCATCCTGATGGACCCAACCAGCGGACTGTATTTCCTGCGCATCAATGGCGGCTGGGTGCAGGCTTCGGCGTTGAACGGGCCATGGACGGCGGCGCAGACTCCGCCCGCATCGCTGGCTACCGTGCTGGCTGGGGTGTCGGATACCGCACAGCTTTATGATCCGCCGAAGGGTTCGGAACCGGGACCGCTGCCGACGGTTTTTGTGAGCACCGCAGCGGCGGAGTTGGTCACGACCGAGGGGCCTGCACAGCTCGCTCCGATTGATCCCACCCAGCTTTTGCAGGTGACGAACTCCACCGGCTCGATCTTCGTCTATGTGCCAACTCAGGCATGGTATGTCGTGCTTTCCGGGCGCTGGTTCACAGGACCTTCGCTCGCGGGACCATGGCAGTTTGTGGCGTCCAATGCGCTTCCGGCGGATTTTGCAATGATCCCGGAGAGCCATCCGGCGGGGACCGTGCTGGCGTCCGTGGCGGGAACTCCGCAGGCCAACGAGGCAGCCATCTCATCCACGATTCCGCAGACGGCAACGATCTCACGCACGGCTTCAACCACCGTGGATTTCGTAGGAACTCCCGAGTTTCAGCCGATTGCCGGCACCGCTCTTGGCTATGCGATCAATACCTCCACGCCCGTCATCAAGGTGGCAGAGGATTCCTACTATGCGATCGTGAAGGGCGTCTGGTTTCAGTCCGCCGCGCCCACTGGGCCATGGGCGGTTGCGGATTCCGTGCCTCCGGAGATTTACGCGATTCCTCCGAGCTGCCCGATCTACTATGTGACAAATGTCTCTGTGTATGGTTCAACGCCGGAAGTTGTCTATACGGGTTACACCCCGGGCTACTTTGGGCCATGCCTTGCTCCGGAGGGCGTCGTGGTGTTCGGAACCGGATATTGGTATCCGCCATTTATTGGAGGCGATGTTTGGATTGGCCCCCCCGTGACGTATGGATTCGGTGCGGGATTTGCCTGCGGGCTGTCCACCGGGTTTGCCTTCGGCCTTGTCGCCGACCACGCCTGGGGATGTTCGCCATGGTGGGGACCATGGCATGGCGGATGGGAAAAGAACTGGAACAACGTGAACATCAACACCCGCAACGTCTATAACAACTGGTCCAACAACGTCGTAAAGAACACGCACATCACCCGCACGGATGTCAACAATGCGGCCAACAATATCCGGTCGAACCCGAACTACCAAAACTGGAAAAACGATCGCCCGCAGGCCAATGATCCCGCACGCGCTGAAAACCGTCAGACCGTAGATCGGCAAACGCTCCAGAACGATGCCTCACGGCTGGGCAACAACGATGTCTTTGCCGGAAAGGACGGCCAAGCGTATCGGGCCGCCTCCGATGGCGGCTGGCAGCAACAAAAAGGCGATGGCTGGGCTCAGCCGGATCGCAATGCGTTCAATGACTCGATGCGCTCGGACCTCGACTCGCAGAGGTTCTCGCGAAATGTCGGTCAGCAGCGCTCGTTTGGGGGTGGCGGCGGATTCCGGGGCGGTGGAGGACGCCGGTAGATTCTTGATATTCGGACCTGTCATGGATGGTGCGTTTCCGAACGCGGACGATCTCCTTCGCAGAGTATCCCGGTCATTTTTCCTTTCGTTGCGCCTTGTGCCCCGGGAGGTGCGCGGCACCTTGGCCCTGGCTTACCTGCTCGCACGCGCATCGGACTCCATCGCCGACGCCTCCGAGGTGCCGATCCCGGTGCGGCGCGAATTGCTGGAGAGGCTGCCCGACCGATGGGAACCCGAAGAAGTCCTCCCGCTGGGTTGTCTTCCCGCTGCCGAACGCGATCTGCTTGAGGCCCTGCCGCATCTCCTCGCCGAGCTGGAATCCTCGCCGGACTCTGCCGAAATCCGTGCGGTCTGGCGAACGATCTTAGAAGGCCAGCAATTTGATTTGATGCGGTTTGCGGAAAATGAGGTGCCGCTCACGATCGACGAAGCCGCCCATTACACCGGACTCGTGGCAGGATGCGTGGGAAAATTTTGGACTGAGATTTGTTTCAAACATCTGCCTCGATATTCGCGCTGCAACCCCGAGGAACTCAGCCGGCTGGGTTGGAAATTTGGCTGCGGGCTCCAATGGGTGAATATCCTTCGCGACCGCCATGCGGATGCCGCAGCGGGCCGGGTTTATGTGCGGGAATGCGAATTCGAGAATGCCATGGCTCGGGCACGCCACGCCCTTGAAGCCGGCGCACTTTATGCCAACCAGGTGCGGTGGCTCCGCGTGCGCGTTGCCGTGCGGCTACCGCTCCACCTTGCCCGCCGCACGCTTGACCTCATCGCGGCCAACCCGCAGGCCCGCGCTCCAAAGGCAAGCCGCGCCTTCGTCTGGTGGTCCGTCCTGCGCAGCCTTTGGGACAATAAATGATCGTTTTATGCCACTGACAGTATTTGCAATGACAGGAATCAGATCGTGTCGGCGCTGGAGCTGAATCTTCACAAGCGACTTCGCTCAGCGCACCTGCTGCCGGAGGTCGATCAGGCCCTTGTAAGCCATCGATTGACTATCCCTTTCTGAAACCTCCTTAGCACTGAGCAGAATGTGGCTGGAAATATCGGGCGGCGCGCGTTAGGCTCGGCACATGAAACAATACCGCCCGGATGTGGAACGGCAGAAGTGGTTGTATTCCATGCAGCAATCACGCGCTTACATCCGGCGACGGCAGGGCAAACCCGAGGGGAATTCGCGCGTCGCCCAAGGCCTCAAACCCATCCCCGACAACTCCGAACCATGGCTGCCCGGAGGCGTGCAATCCGTCGCCGACGCCATCTGGATTTCGGATCGGATCAAGGAGACCGCTCGCCAATGGAAAATCCCGCTTCCACAGCAATAATCACCTGTGCTTTGGCTGAAAGCCATCGCGTCTTGATGCTGGGCGGGCTGGCGGTGATTTCTCATGGCCACTCGAGACCCACGTTCGACGCCGATATCTGGCTGGATCCTAGCTTGGATCCCTGCGCTTGGGCCTCTGTCGTGCTCGCGCTTTGCCGAACGTATCCGGCCCTTCAGCCTCTCGCCATCGGAAGTTGGACCCCGATTTCCCCAGACGACCTTTCCCAGGTGATCGCGCAGGATGGAGTGATCCGAATCATGGGAGCAAACCAACCCCTCGACATCTTTCGTGCTCCGAACGAATTGGATATGGACGAGTTTGATGCCGTCTGGGCGCGCGCCACCCCGCTTGCCGATGGCACACGGCTGCCGGACGTCATTGACATCCTGGTGACCAAGCAGGACACCGGACGTGACAAGGATCTCCAAGATATCGCCTTCCTAGAAGCCAAGGCGGAACGCGCATATCTCGGAATTCTCCCCGCCGCCGATGCGGCCCAAGCCACCAACATGCTGGAGCGCTTCCTCACCCCGCGCGTTGCAGAAGCCGCCCTCGACCATCCTGCGGAATCCGTCCGAGCCCTCGCCGTTCTCTATCTCCGCGAAATGGAGGACGAAGGAAATCCCTTCGCACGCGATATCCTCATCAAGCGGAACCTGAATTTAGGTTGAAAGCCGAGCGGTTTACGAGCTACCGTTGATCCGCTGCGACACTCCGCTCACCCAGCCACGATGTCAAAGCAAAACCCATTCGTTGCAACGCCCGGACGATTTTCGGGCCGGAAAGGTCACGGGACAGTTTCGCGCGAATGTAAGGGCCGGGTCTTCCGTGACATGGAGGCCCACACGGGCCGGAATCTCGCCCTCGTCAAAGTGACAGAGGACCGCATCCCGGATCATGGCGTACAGGTCCGTCAGATCTTCTCCTTGCGTGGAAATTCCTCCCCCTCGCGGATCATCCCATGATGCCGAAAAGCTGCCCGCTTCGTCCGCTGCCACGGTGAAAATGATTTCTTTCACGGTGGCAATCTCGCAGAGGTGCCCCGCTCCCGCAAGCCGCAAAGGGGAAAGGGCGTAGTGCAAATCGAGCAAGCAGCGGCGTGCTCGCTTGTGGTTCGTGTAGGGCCTTCTTGTGTGCAGATGCCGACAGGTCTATTCCAATAGCAAGCACCTCCTTGCTGGGATTCTGAACACCATTCCGATCAAAGGCCGAAGCGTGGTCGAATCCTGCGCATCCTGCAATCCTGTCAAAAATTCTTAAATGGCCATTTTCGGGCGGCCAGTGCTTGGGAGCCACTTCTGCGACCCTCAACCTCACCGCTCGAAAGTTTTCCGGTCGCGGCGTGGCGGGCGGGTACCAGTCCGCACGTATGCTCAAATGATCAAATGCGCGGACCGGTACCTTCCCCCTTCCTCTCAAGGGGTCAGTCCCATAACTTATAATTTTGCTTTTCAGGTCTGAGCGCGTATGGCACGGTGACCGGCTTTCCTATGGCGCGTCTCAATTCCAATTATCTCAAACTCAAGGCCGGGTATTTGTTCCCGGAAATCAACCGTAGGGTTAAGGCTTTCACGGATGCTAGTCCGGATGCTGCCGCGCGGTTGATTCGCTGTGGAATTGGAGACGTGACCGAACCGCTGCCCGAGGCTGTGCGCGAGGCCATGCATGCAGCCGTCGATGAAATGGGCGGGCGCGAAACCTTCAAAGGTTACGGTCCGGAGCAGGGCTATGAATTTCTCCGCGAGGCGATTGCCGCAAACGATTACCGCGAGCGTGGCATCGAAGTGGCCAACGATGAGATTTTTGTCTCCGACGGCTCGAAGTGCGACTGCGGGAATATTTTGGATATTTTCGGGCACGACAACCGGATCGCCGTGATGGATCCGGTTTACCCGGTCTATGTCGATACGAATGTCATGGCCGGCCACACCGCCGAAGGCGATGCTTGCGGGCTCTACGGCGGACTGGTTTACCTGCCATGCACGGCGGGAAACGGATTCGTCCCAGCGGTGCCGAGCGAAAAGGTGGATCTGATTTACCTCTGCTATCCGAATAATCCGACCGGTGCCACGGCCACCCGCGAGCAACTTGCGGCGTGGGTGGACTACGCCCGCGCCCATGAGGCGGTCATCCTCTTTGATGCCGCCTACGAAGCCTACATTCAAGATCCCGGGATCCCGCATTCGATTTACGAAATCCCCGGTGCTAACACGTGCGCGATCGAGTTTCGCAGCTTCTCGAAAAACGGGGGATTCACTGGTGTGCGTTGCGCCTTTACCGTGGTTCCGAAAGCCCTCCACTGCACGACATCTGCGGGCGCAAAGCATCCGCTCCACCCGCTTTGGAACCGGCGCTTTAGCACAAAGTTCAATGGGGTCGGCTATGTCACCCAGCGGGCAGCGGCGGCGCTTTATTCCGGGGAAGGCCAGCGCGAGGTCGCGGCGCTCATCGAGCATTATATGGGAAATGCCCGGATCCTTGTTGAAGCGGCAAAAGGATGCGGACTCGAGACGTTCGGGGGTCAGAATGCGCCGTATATCTGGGTGCGCGGACCGCATGGGCTCACGAGTTGGGAGATTTTTGACAGAGTGCTTTCGCAGGCAAATGTGGTCGTAACTCCAGGCAGCGGATTCGGGCCCGCAGGCGAAGGGTATTTCCGCATTTCGGCGTTCAACAGTCGCGCCAATGTCGAGGAAGTTGCCCTGCGCCTCGCAAATCTTCAGTGGAAATAATTCCCAGACCGGGAGATACTGATCTCCATGCGTCACACCTTTCTGATCGGCAGTGGGCTTCTCCTGTGCAGTTCCCTCATCGGTTGCCGCAATGCGGAAGGCCGCCTGCGTCCACCTGATCCCATCGGCTACGCCCTCTTTGAATGGCTCGATCGCGGGCCGCATCCAGCCACCGCTGGACGAAGCAACGACTCAGACTTCCTTGAAGCTGGTCCTTCCTCTGCCACGCCACAACGCGGCCTCCCTCCCAGCCCCCAATCCGTCTGGGTTGATGGCACATGGGGCACCTCGAACGGCCAACGCGTCTGGATCCCGGCCCACTGGCAGTAGGGAATCCTAGTGCTTGCCTGTTCGCAACTTATCGAGTTTGGGGGCGATGACAGCGCGGGAGTAGGGCTGGTTAGGATTGCGCTCGTAGAAATCCTGATGGTGTTCCTCGGCGGCATAGAAGGGCGCATCGGTCACGATTTCCGTGACAATCGGGGAGCGGAATCGAGACTGTGCCTCGGCTTTGGATTTTTCGGCGGCCGCACGTTGGGCCGGGTTTTGTGCGACGATGATCGAGCGGTATTGGGTGCCGGCGTCCGCGCCCTGACGGTTCAGGGTCGTGGGATCGTGGGCGTCCCAGAACAAATCGAGAACCTTTTCGTAGGTTGTCACCGCAGGATCAAACGTAATTTCGACCACTTCCGCGTGGCCGGTTTTTCCGGTGCAGACCCGCTCGTAAGTCGGGTTCGGAATGCTCCCCCCCGCATAGCCGCTGACGACGGTCCCGATGCCGGGCTGACCGTGATAGACGGCTTCGATGCACCAGAAACATCCTCCGCCGAGAACGGCTTTTTCTTCAGAGGCCATAGCGGAGACGACAAGTGCCATGAGGCATAGGAGATATTTCATGAGGGACTTTCATTACCAGGACTTGATAACCATGAGGAGGTCTTCGGTGATAGAATCGAGCTTTTTCAGATCCTTGCGGCGGGCTTTGGCGGGTTTGATATCGGCATGTCCAATGAGGGTGCCCATGTCCCGGATATCACGAATTTTGGAAATATCGGTTTCTGTGCGCATGGCATCCACCTCGGTCTTGATGGAGTCAATCTGCTGATCCAGCTTCGCGCCAATGGTTCCCAAGGTTTCGTGACAGAGTTCGCGAAAGTTTTCGAGCTGCTCCAGAAAGGCTTTGGCCGGAGATGCTTCAGTGCCGCTGGTTTTCATAATGCGCAATCAAGCACAGATGCTGGAGTTCCGCAAGCCACAAGGCTAAAGTCGAACGATGGAGGACAAACAACTGATTAAGGCCGCGATGGATGTGCGGCAAAATGCGTATGCGCCGTATTCGGGGTTCGCCGTCGGGGCCGCACTGCTCACGGAAGACGGGTCGGTTTTCACTGGCTGCAATGTTGAAAACCTGAGTTTTGGGCTCACGGTGTGCGCGGAGCGTGTGGCCGTTGGTTCCGCGGTGGCGCGGGGACATCGCACGTTCCGATGTTTGGCCGTGGTGGCGGATACCGACCATGCCATCAGCCCGTGCGGAGCGTGTCGGCAAGTGCTGGCAGAGTTCGCGCCGGATTTACGAATTCTTGCAGCGACGGTGTCCGGAAAATCTGAAGAGTTCCGACTCAGTCAGCTTCTGCCTCGGGCTTCGACGGGGATCCTGAACCGCGATTGAGTTTTCGGATTGTGTGAGCCTGAAAAATCGCGAATGCTGCGGGGATGAATCAGCCCATTGTTTTCGAGCCTTTGCCGATGGAACGCGTCTGGGGAGGACGCCGATTTGAGTCTGTCCTTCAAAAGCCGCTTCCGACCGGAGCAGTGATCGGAGAGCTCTGGGAAATCGTGGACCGCGAAGATGCGCAGAGCACCGTCCACGAAGGACCGCTTCGCGGGAAAACACTCAACGAACTTTGGACAGGAGACCGCGAGGAAATTTTCGGGACCGCGTATGCCAACCATGCGTCCCCACGGTTTCCGATCCTTGTCAAACTCCTCGATGCGCGCGAGCGGCTTTCCGTGCAGGTTCATCCGCCTCAGCATTTGGCGGCATCGCTCGGCGGAGAGCCCAAGACGGAAGTCTGGTATTTTTTGGATGCGCTTCCGGGAGCCCGCATTTACGCAGGCCTCAAGGCGGGAGTGACCCGCGACGCATTTGAGTCGGCCCTGCGCCATGGTGGGGTCGAGGAAACATTGCACGAGATTCCGGTGACGACCGGCGAGAGCATCTTCATTCCGAGCGGACGCCTCCATGCGATTGGCGAGGGAAACCTCATTGTCGAGGTCCAGCAAAACAGCGACACCACCTACCGGGTCTTTGATTGGAACCGCATGGGGCTGGATGGAAAACCCCGCGACCTGCATATCGAAGAATCGCTGGCATCCATTGATTTCAATGACTTTGAACCGCCTGTTGCCAGCGCCTCCGTGAAATCCGTGGCATCGTGTCCGTTCTTTCAAGTGCAACGCATCACGCTGGATGCCCGTCAAGAAGTTCGCACCCCCGGCCGGTTTGCTCTCGTTTCCGTCACCAGCGGCAAGGTTGCCTGCGGCGGGCATTCCTTTACGAAAGGCCGGTTCTTTATCGTCACAGCTTCCGGAAACGACCTCGATCTCGTCCCCGTTGGCGGCCCGGCGGAGATTCTTCTGACCACGCTTCCAGGTTGACCGCCCAGTCGAAAAAGTCCTCTTGGGGTGAGTGGTGGGGGAGTGGCTACAAACCGGTTTTTACGACGAAGCGAGGATGGAGGCGAGGCGTTTGACGGCGGGGAAGGAGAGCATTTCGGACCAGGTGCATTTGACGGGTTCGATGCGGGCAGACGGGAGGAGGCTGAGCCAGTTCGCAGCGGCGTCGGGCGGAAAATCTGACGGGACAATAATCCGGGCAGGAATGTTGCAGGGAGTGAGTCGGTAGCGTTTCCATGCGGCTTCGTGCGAGCGGGCGGGTTCGCCAGCAGCGGGCCATGGCTCGACGCGCTCTTCGGCGGCAAGACGCTTAAAGACGGATTTTTTCATGGAGGCCAGCCAGCCGGCAGGTTGTTCAGACTCCGGTGGAAGCGACCCAATGAGGATGAGGCCTGGCACGCGACGTTTGGCAGCGCCCAATTGGCGGGCCATTTCGAGGGCGGCGATGCCTCCGAATCCGAATCCGCAAAGGTCAAATGCGATGGTAGGGTCTTCTTCGGTGAGGGCCTCAATCCATGCGGCAGCGGCATTTTCGATGGTGGTGTGGGAGGCATCGGGGTCGTGGGCTCCGCGGGCGGTGAGACCTAGGATGCGGCGCGAGTCACCGAGGTCGGATACGAAATCCTGATAGACTTCGGGCACGCCGGATGTTGTGGGGACAAGAACCAGCGGGGGAGTGGACCCATTCTGCTGGAGCACGGAGACTGGTGACCATGGGGTGGTGGGCTTAGGTGCTGGCACGGCGGTCACAGCGGCTACGGCACGGGCAGGTTGTGACGTGGGCACGGCGAGTTCGGGACGCGGAAGCGAGGGCACGTCGATCCAACCACCGCGATCCAGCGGCCATTCTGTCACGGCCCATTTGCCATCAGCTTGTCCGCTTTCCAACGTCCATGCCTGTTCCCCGAGCAGACAATCCACGACTTCGGGAAGTGTGCGCAGGCGGGTGGCAGCGGGGGAGGGATCGGTGAAACGGTTCAGCGGACCTTCGACCTGGATCAGGCCCTGCCGGTTCCTCCATGCACGGAGTCCGGTGCGAATGCCGCGGCGTCCGCGGAGTTCGGTGGATTTTTTCCAGCCGGGAAATTTGATCCAAAGCTCGCCGGTGAATCCGGGCGGCACATTCTGAGAGTCGCCATCGCAGATGAAGGCTTCGACCTCGGGTGTGGGACGTCCGATCATGAGAAATGCCCCCTCGGGCGAGGCGGGAGCGGCGAGTCCCAAACCGCAAACCCCTGCGGGACTGAAAAACGTGATGATGCGGGATTGGCTATCGGTGCCGTGGTCCCATGCTTCGAGGGCACTTGTCGAGTTGGAGCCGGATTCGACAGCGACAACGCGTGGAGCGGACGCAATCTGCTCTCCAGCGCGGGCCCAGCGGGCGGCTTGGTTGTTCCATTCTGGAGCGGTGAGGCGAAGGTGAGTTGTGTTGCCGGATACGGGATCCAGCAGATCGTCTTCGGCGATCTGAACGGTGCCGCCCGCAAGAAGCGGCAGGAGCCATTCGTCAAAAAAGGCACCGCCTCCGGGGGCGGAATGCGCAAGAAACGAATCGCCGGCACCGAAATCCAGCACACGTGCGCCCTCGAGCGCCGCGGCAACGAGCATTTCCTGAGTGAGAGCACGGATCTGCGGCGGCGGACCATCCGAGTGGCCGGGCAGGATCGCGGCAGGCGACTCGGGTTTGAGATCGGCTTTGGGCAGGTCGGCGGTTTCGAGCCCGTCCCATTCTTGGTCGAGAACAATGCGCCGGCGCGAGGAGGCATCGAGAAGCGGGGCGCTGGCGGCATCGCAGAGGACAACCCCCACATCCTGCGAGGTGAGCATGGACTCGATCCATTCCGGGGGTGCTCCGGGATCAAGGGCCAGGCAGATATCCCCGGCTTTCCATGCGGCGAGCAGGGCAATCGCGATCCACGAGGAAGGCGAAAGGAAGAGGGCAACATGCCATCCGCCGACGAGTGATGCCTGCGCAAAGTGCGCCGCGAGGCGATCCGAAAGCGAGTCGAGCTCGGCATACGTGAGTTCGTAATCCCCATCACGCACCGCAATGGCGTCTGGAGATTTTTCCAGGACTTTGCGGAATGCGGCCAGCGTATTGGCAGGACGCTCCACGCCTTCAGGACCGCGCGACCATTCTTTCAGCGTGCGGATCTCGTCCGGCAGCAGAAGTGGAACCTGGGCTGCCGGTTTGTTGTCCATCGAATCGAGTGCCTCCATGAGACTCGTGATCCGCTTGAGCAAATCGTTGGCAAAGGCATCGTTCCCCGGCAGGCCGTGCAGGGTGAGGGAAATCTGGGAGGCGGCGCGCACCTCGAGCAATTGGTAATCCGGACGCGGGAGGCGGATGCGGGCATCGAAATTGATCCATCGCGGGAACGTGCTTTGGATGACTTCGCGGGCTTCGGGACCCCTCCATGAGAACGCAACGCAGAGCGGATCGCCCACCAGTTGCTTGGGAGCAGCGGTGACGGCGGAGGATGTCGAAATCCATGCGTTTTCGGAAATCGCTCCATACGCACGCTGAAGATCGCGCATCCAATCCTTTGAGGCCCATTCATGACAGACTGGCAGCCAGTTCTCGAAATATCCGATAGCGTCCGAACTCCGGCGGGCATTGAATTGTCCGAGCGTCACATTTCCGGTGGCTCCAAGGCGGCGGAGCATGAGTGCCCAGAGGCTGTGAACGACGGCGCGCGGGTCGAGGGATTTCTCCTTGCAGGCGTCGAGGAACGCGGCGGATTGCTCGCGTCCGAGTGTGAGAGAGGCCGTCGCGACAGACTGGTCCTCAATCGGACGGGCATGCACAGCCAGCGGCGCTTCGGCAGATTTGAGAATTTCGCTCCATGCCGCAGTGGTCGTGAGCGGGGCTGGTTGCTCGGCGGGCTGCGCGGGGGCGCGTTCGAGCGCGACCAGCCAATCCAACAAAACGCGTCCAATCGAAGCCTCATCGAGCAGATAAGATGCGAGCGTGAGCAGGTAGTGCGAGCCACCGCCTGGCAGGAGGATTTCTGTGATCCGCGATGACCCATCCATCGGGAGGGTCAGGTCGGCATTTTGGAATTCCTCCCATTTCTCGGACAGGACTTCCGAATCGATGGCCGTCCAATCGACCTGCCCCCATGTGGTTTTGGTCTCCGGGGCTTCGGAGACTGTGACATCTCCGATGGTCGAGCGGGAAAATGTGGATCGGAGGATGACATGGGTATCACAGACCGCCTCCCATGCTTGACGGAGCACGGCAGGGTCGGTGCGCTCGCCAAAGCTGATCGAGACCTGGGTGTGGTGCTTCGCGGGAGAGTGGTGGTCGCGGAGAAACACCGCGGCCTGCATCGGGTTGGCGGTGCGCTCGTTCATAGGTTAGAATCCGGCGTCCGTCACTGCGCCTTGGCTGGCGGTCGAGACATGCGCGGCATATTTGGCCAGCACGCCGCGGCGGTAGCGCGGTTTCGGCTTTTTCCATTTGGTGAGGCGTGCGGCAATTTCCTTCGCGGGAACGCCCAGCGTGAGTTGGCGGGTGGTCGCGTCGATCGTGATCGGGTCGCCACTGCGAATGATCGCCAGCGGACCTCCCTCAAACGCCTCGGGCGTGATGTGGCCGACCACGAACCCATGGGTGCCACCAGAGAAACGTCCGTCGGTGATCAGCGCAACATCTTTGCCAAGCCCGCAGCCCATCACGGCACTGGTCGGCGACAGCATTTCGCGCATCCCGGGTCCGCCGCGCGGCCCCTCGTAGCGAATGACGATCACGTCGCCTTTGCGGATTTTGCCTGCAAGGATCGCATCGAGTGCTTTCTCCTCGGATTCAAAAACGCGCGCCGTGCCGGAAAATTTCTCACCTTCTTTGCCAGAGATTTTTGCGACGGCCCCATCCGGGGCGATGTTGCCGCGAAGGATGACGAGGTGGCTCTCTTTTTTGAGCGGAGCGCTCAGCGGGGCAATAATTTTTTGACCCTTCGGATAGGGTTTGAAGGCCGCGAGATTTTGCTTGAGCGTCTTGCCCGTGACCGTGAGGCAACCGCCGTGGAGCAGGCCGGCGCCGAGCAGATCTTTCATCATCGGAACAATGCCGCCAATCTCCACCAGCTCGGACATCAGATACCGTCCGCTGGGTTTGAGATCCGCCAGCACGGGCACGCGCTTGCCGATGCGAGTGAAGTCATCAATCGTCAGCTTCACGTTCGCCGAGTGCGCCATCGCCAGCAGGTGCAGTACCGAGTTCGTCGATCCGCCCAGCGCAATCGCCACCGTGATCGCATTCTCAAAAGCCTCTTTGGAAAAGATATCCGAAGGAACAATCCCTTTCTTGAGCATCGCGATGACCGCTGCTCCAGCATCCCGGCAGTCCTTCGATTTGTGCGCAGAAATGGCCGCCTGAGCCGAACTGTTCGGAAGGCTGAATCCGAGCGCCTCAATCGCCGAAGCCATCGTATTCGCCGTATACATACCACCGCAAGACCCCGCACCCGGGATCGCGCAGGCCTCGACATCGTGGAGATCCTTGTCAGAAATTTTGTCTGCCGCCCGTTGGCCAACTGCTTCGAAAACCGAGACGATATCCAGATTTTTCCCAGCAAGACATCCCGGCAGGATCGTTCCGCCGTAAACAAAAACCGCCGCCCGGTTCATCCGCGCAATCGCCATCATGCAGCCCGGCATGTTTTTGTCACATCCGCCAATCGCCACAAACCCGTCAAATCCCTGACACCCCACCACGGTTTCGATGGAATCCGCAATAACCTCGCGCGAAACCAAAGAATATTTCATCCCCTCGGTGCCCATCGAAATGCCATCCGAAATCGTGATCGTGTTGAAGATCGTGGCCTTGCCACCTGCGGCATCTATCCCCAGCGCGGATTCCCGCGCCAGTTGGTCGATGTGCATGTTGCAGGGCGTGACCATGCTCCACGTCGAAGCCACGCCAATTTGGGGCTTCGCAAAATCGCTTTCTTTATACCCAACCGGATACAGCATCGCACGGCTTGCCGCGCGGCTCAGACCATCCAGAACAAGAGAGGAATGCGGACGCAGGCGCCCGGAAGACTTAGAACTCATAAGGCAATGACTCTAGCAGACACGTCCCCCTGTCCATCAAGGAAAACCCGTTGGGAAGAACATTTCTCTCCGTGGTGCGCAGAACACTGGAGGAATGGAAACGCCACTCGGGCGTTGATACGTTGTCCATCAACACCCGTGCGGAGGTGATTAACTATCAAGATTGAAGAATATCCATGCCTGAAGATGAACCGACAGGCACAGGAGCGGATGAGTGAGAAATTGCACACTGGTACCCCGAGTTCCCCGCCAACTGGAACCACGGAAGTGGCAATGCTGAAGGCTGGCGCGGCGGATCGGCCAACTGGGGCGAGGGTTCCGGCTCATGGCAGGGATCGCGCGGACGCTCGGGCTCATGGCACCGGTGAGAAGTTCCGATTCGCAGCGTAAGTCCGAAACGAATTGAGTTTCCTGCAGCAAGGTGATACTCTTCCGGCATGGAAATACCCGTCAACATGGAGGAAACCATCGGCAGAACCGTGGGGCGTCGCAGGATCCAAGAGGGCTTGCGTTACGGAATGCGCCTTGACGAGGCTTCCAACAGAATTATGGAAACATCCGGCAGGGGACTCGACATTTCTTCCAGCAGCAAGGCCGGCGCGAAAGAGTGGCAGAAAGCTCTGGGACATGGAGTGCGAATTCCCAAGGGGGTCTTTCGATTCAACAGTCATGAGGAGGCTGACGAGTGGCTTTGGAAGATGATTACCCGGAAGACGGATTAGAACCTCGTGAGCCGTCGGTTGAGGATCTGGTCGCGCTGTGCCGCGAACTCAACAGCCTCGGTGCCGAATACGTTGTCATCGGCGGTATTGACTACGCCGAGGCAGCGAAGGACATTGTGATACGCCGTGTCGCGGAGGTCGATATTCCCTTCGCCTCGCCGCGACTCCTTTGGCGAATGAAACGAGTGACGCATCGTGAAAAGGACGCTGTCGATTTGCTCTTTCTGCGCCAGTGGTTCGCAGCACGCGGCGAAACCCCACCCGATTGATCCCGACTCGTATCCAGAACCGTTGCATCCGCATGCTTGCCGACCTTTGGACAGACAGAATGGTATCCATCTCTTGTTGCGCCGTTGCCTTTATTGTGGGAAAATTAATTTGACCTAGGTCAAAACCCGCGAATAAAGGTGCCACTTTGTGCCGCTGTAAAGAGAACTGAACCGATCCATTCACATCATGAAAAATCTCCGAGATAAATGCGATTTCACTTTTGGAACAAAGCATCAACATTTTGCTGCGAAATTCTTTGCGGGAGCAAAATCCATACGGATTTCACCCGGCGCATCGACCGTTTCGCCATCGGATGGCGTGTTTCGATCCATCGCGAAGCCGCTTTCCGGCATGGCCTGTGCGCTTTTCATCTTGGCTGCCTGGGGTGGTTCACCGGCAACAGCGGAAGCCGCAGATGCGGTTCCCTACGTCTTCAAGAATGATACCGGGATAAGTTCGAGCCAGATCTTTATTCAGTTCCTTAACGCGACATCGACGGTCACCGGGACATACAGCAATGTTTTTGGCGACAACCAGCAATTGATGGCCAATACGGCCTACTCCCTCGATCAACTCACGGGTGCAGACGGAATCTCGCGGGTGAATGTGAGCGAATTCAGCGGAGGCAGAATCTTCGTAAATTTCGGACCTTACGGCCTTCAGGGCATGGAGCCCGGCTATACGCCTGCCGCCCAGACCCCTGCCGACCCCAACTACTCCACCCGCTACCAGTATTTTGAGCAGACGATTGTTCCGCAGGGCACCGGCACCGCAGTTTATACCGACTTGTCCTACATCGACTTCACAGCCATTTCGCTCTCCATGACTGCCCAGCATATCGCCAATGGAACGGTGAACACCAATGTTCAGAATCACACCCAGATCTCGGCGAACACGCAGCTTCTCGTCAACGCCGCTTATGCCCAGTCGGGGACCAACACGGTCGCTCCCGCGACCCCCCCGAACCCCACGATTCCGAATCCCGACGCCAACCCCGCAGCGATCATTCCGGGCGGCGCATCGCCCACTCTGCCAAATTCGGAATTTGCAAGAGTCATCAGCCCGCAATTCAGCGCCGATGGTGTTTACCACGATTTCACGGCTTATTTGACCGACCTGACGACAAAAAATGCGACCGTCCACCTCGCTGGCACGTATGTGGGCACAGGAACTCAACCCACGGGGAATATCTCAACTCAAGGACAGACCTATGACTTCACGGGCACTTTCTCGGGTGACCTGGCCACCGGGGGAATCACCCTTACGGCAGGTCCCCTCTCCGGCAATGCGGATGTCGCTTGGCTGGGCAGTTCGACGGCATCGGGCGTGGGCTCCACGGCCACGATCTACATCCCCTACGCCTCCCTCAACTCGCAGGACGGCATTTACGGAAATAATGGCGATTACACGATCACCTCTCCCGGCTATAGCCATGATCAGGTGGGAATCAGCAACGACGTGTGGGGGCAGGTTGTCGGCGACCTCTATGCGGGGCTGAGCTTCGGATACGTCGGTAGCACCACCCTCTTCAACGGCACAGCCATCGGTGAGTTGGCGAGCGCCCAGTGGTGGGCAAGCGGGGCCTCCAACGTCAATGGGACAACGATCGCAAACGGGACTCCGGAAGGTGAGCAGATCCTCTTTGTCAACACGCCTGCCGGTCAGCAAATCTACTTTTCGGACGTTCAATCCAACCCGCTCTTTTACAATGGCTATGCGGCAAGTCTCACCGGCGGAAAGAACCCGCTGACCACCGGCTACGGATTTCCCCTGCAGGACCGCCTCGGCAACAACCTGCTTTACTATAACACGGCCGATCCCCTCACAGCCAACACCCAGGTATTGCTGACAATCAACCCGGACGGCACAGCAGCCCTCCCGACCGCGATCTGGAATGGCAGTGCCACCGACGGGCAGTGGGGAACCGCAGGGAACTGGATCGGAAACGCGGTCCCGGCCGGAAACGCCTCGGTCCAGTTTGTCGGAGACCACACCCAGACGGTCACTGTCGATACCGGCAGCGACCGGAGCGTGGCGGGCATCGCCTTCAACTATGCGGCCGGCACTTTTACGATTGCCAACAATACGATCACCCTCACCGGCGATATCGTGAACTCGTCGAGTAAAACCCAGACGATCAACACCAACCTCACCCTCGGCTCGAACAGCACGGTGACCGCTGCCTTTGGCGATCTCATGTTCGGAGGAGCGATCGCGCTCAAAAACTCAGCGACTCCGAATAGCCTCACCTTCTCCGGAACCCAAAACTCCACCGTCAGCGGGATCATCGCGGACGGCAACAACACCGGAGCTGGCGGTTCCTTGATGAAAAAAGGGTCCGGCACCCTCACGCTCAACGGCAACAACACGTTCACCGGCGGACTTGAGCATCAGGCGGGCACCCTCGTCCTCGGAAGCGACCAGGTCGCAGGCACAGGAACCCTGGCTCTCGGGAAGGCGGGTGCGCTCGACGCCATCCTCCAGGCATCCGGCGGTAATCGCACGCTGGCCAATACGCTTGTGATCGCTGGAAATACGACCTTCAGCGGCACAAATGGATTTATGTTCAGCGGGCCGGTAACCCTCACCGGCAGCAATATCCCCCAAGGCAGCGGCACGGTGATGTTCAAGGATTTCACCCTCACAAATTCCGTGGATGTCGGTTTTTCCGGAGCGATCGGTGAATCCATCGCCGTCAGCTCGTTCACAAAAGCCGGCACCGGGACGATGACGTTCAGCGGAAATTCCGCCAATACCTACACTGGGCTGACGACGGTCAACGACGGTGTTCTCGCTCTCGGCAAGACATCCGGTGCCGCCTACGGCGGAAACCTTGTGATCGGTGACAACACCGGTTTAGCCAACAGCGCGGTTGTTCGCCTTCTCGCCGATAACCAGATTCCCGGAACCAGCATCACGATCGGCACCGACGGACAGCTCGACCTGCAGACCTTCAATGCCTCCTCCGGAAACCTGACGATGAGCGGCGGCAGCATTACCGGCGACGGCACGCTCTCCATCGCAAGTGGCAGCACCATTCTCTTTACCGGAACTGGAAATTCCGCAGCAACCATCAGCAGCGGTCTCGCGCTCACCACGAGCGCGACCTTCGACATCGGCAACAACGCCGCAGCGAAAGAGATGAGCGTTTCAGGCCCGGTCTCGGGGGATTTGACCCTCACCAAAGTCGGTTCTGGCACGCTGGCGCTTCTCGGGAACAACACCAATACCGGCACGGTTGCCGTCAACGGGGGCGTTTTGGAATCGGCGAGTATGAATGCCACGGTCTCGATCAATGGCGGCGCGCTCAGCCCCGGCGGTTCCGGAACCATCGATACGATTTCTGTTTCCCAGCTCATCGCGTCGAGCGGCACTTCCACCGGTTCGTTTCTGATGGACCTCGGCGCGGCGAATACTTCAGACAAAATTCAGGTCGGCAGCATCGTCGATCTGGGGAACTCCACGACGTTCCTCTTCAAAGGGGCTGGCTTCACTGCTGGCCCGGGCAGCTTTACGTTGATTTCCGGAGTGCAGTGGAATGCCCCGCTCAATCCTTCCAGCCCGCCTTTCACGTTTGCCTCGATTGACATTGCCGGGCTCACGGGAACATTCAGCGTTTCGGGCGGAAACCTGACCTTCACCGCGCAGGCCGGTGTCACCGGCACCTGGAATGGTTCGGGGGGCGATGGAAACTGGACCACTGCCGGCAACTGGCAGGGCGGCAACGTCCCCGCAACCGGAGCCGACCTCACGTTTGCCGGCTCAAGCCAGACCAATATTGCCACCGGCGGGAACCAGACGACCGGGGCCATCAATTTTGCTGCGGGAGCGTCCGCGTTCACCATCAGCGGCAACACGATCGTCCTCGGTGGCAACCTGGCAAACAACTCGTCGAATACCCAGACGATCAACAGTGCCATCGCGCTGAACTCCGACCGCACGCTCTCTGCCAATACCGGAAGCCTCGCCGTCGGCGGCGGCATCGCTCTCAGCAACAATGGCGCTCTGCCCGGAACCCTCACCTTCTCGGGATCGGAGAACACATCCGTCACCGGCGTGATCGCTGACGGTCCGGCCTTCGGCGGCAGCCTGCTAAAAACCGGCGCCGGAACGCTTGCGCTCACCGGAAACAATACGTTCAACGGCACGCTGACCATCAATGACGGCGTTGTCTCGGCAAATTCCGGCGATGCGCTCGGCAGTGGCGCAGGTCCCGTCGGCCCGGGCAATCAGGGCCCGAATTCCCTCATTTTTGGCGGCGGCACCCTCCAGGCCTCCGGGGATATTGCCTCCTCCCAGTACCGGTATCTGATTATGGACTCGACGGGCATCATCGATACCAATGGAAATAATGTCACGATCAACGGCGTGATCGTAGGCCCCGGCGGCCTCACAAAAAATGGCGCAGGAAACCTAACCCTTAAGCAGGCAACAACCGTCGCCAATACCTATCTCGGCGAAACGACGATCAATGAGGGAACATTGTTCATGGACAGCGTTTCCGTCCTTGGTGGTACAACCAGCGGCACGACCGTGATGAACAACGGTTCGCTCGCGATCAATGCCACCGGCAACTTCACGGTGACTGGAGAGTCCCTGACGCTGAGCGGCACCGGTGTCGCGGGCAGCGGGGCACTCCTCCTGGCCTCGAACATCGCCACCTGGGACGGCACCGTCACGCTTGCCGGTGATGCCTCGATCCAGGGTGCTGCAGCCACGAACCTGACCCTGTCGAAAGCCGTGAGCGTCGGAACCCACACACTGACGATCGGGAGTGCAAATGCCCTGGCGACGACTTCCCTCACCGGCGATCTGACCGGCTCGGGTGGTCTCGTAAAAACCGGACTGGGAACTCTCAATCTCAGCGGGAATGGCAGCAGCTACACCGGCGCGACCACCATCCAAGGGGGTATCCTCAACGCTCTCGGCACAAACTCTCTGGGCAGCGCATCCGCGCTCACTGTCGCCTCGGGCGGCACCCTTCAGCTCGGCATCCAGAGCAAAGCCGCCCAGGCCGTGCCCTTCGCATCAATCTCCCTCGACGGAACAGGCGTTGTCGTCAGCGCCAAGAACCAGGGTGCGATCAACAACAATGCGAGCAACGCACTGACGATTGCTGGCGATGTCACTCTCGCTGGAAATTCTCTCATCAATTCCTCCACCGGCCAACTGATCCTCTCAGGAGCCGTGGATCTCGGCAGCAACACTCTCACCTCGTCCAGCAGTTCAGCGCCGATCGTTTTATCGGGTAACATCACCGGGACCGGAGGCATTGCCACAACGGCCTCCGGGGGGCTCCAGCTCTCGGGCAACAACACCTACAGCGGAGATACGAGCATCGGAAGCAGCACGTTTCTAACGGTCGCCAGCAATACCGCTCTCGGCTCGGGGAATACCACGGTCAGCGCCAACGGCGGACTCCAGTTCCAGGGTGACATCAACATCGCGACGGGAAACCTCAGCGTCGGCGGGGTTGGCTATAATGCCGGCGGGGCACTCCAAAACGTTTCCGGCAATAATACATACGGAGGTGGGATCACCCTCACCTCACAGACCACGTTGGCGTCCAATAGTGCAACGCTTTCTCTCACAGGCGCTCTCGCCGGAGCGGGCAACAACCTCATCATCCAGGGGCCGGGCACCATCTACGCCGCCGGAGCCGTCACGGATGTCGCGCAAGTTAATATCTCCAGCGGGACGTTTGCCTCGGGAAGCATGGCCGCCACACTGGTCAACCTCGGCCCCCTGACCGGCGGCAGCGCAACCCCCACCTACAGCCCGGGCAATGCGAACAATATTGAGACGGTGAACGTGAGCAATCTGATCACCAGCGGCAACGCCACACTGCTGATGGACCTCGGCGCAGCCACCGCATCGGACCGGATCATAACGGCCAATGCGCCTAGCTTGGGCACTGGCATCTCCTTTTATTTTAATGATAAGGGATTCTCCATCTCGGGAAACTACACGCTGGTAACCTCCTCAGGCGGCGGTATTGGCGGTGGCGTTCCGGCTGACCAGCTCACGTTCAAATCCAACATCTCCGGTCTCTCTGGCACGTTCTCATACCCCACTGCGCAGAACCTCATGTTTCTGGCATCCTCCTCAGCCGCCGTCTGGAACAACGTAGCTGGCAACGGGCAATGGGGAGATAACTCCAACTGGGCGGTCGGAACCACTGCGGCAGGTGGCTCGGCGGTGTCGTTCACATCTTCCAATGCGGCAAGCGTTGACACGCAGACCGACCGGCTCGCGGGTGATATCACCTTCCAATCGGGCTCTGAGGCCCTGATCCTCAGCAACAACACGATCACAACCTATGGCACAATCCGTAACGAATCGGCACTGACACAGACAATTGCGAGCGGGCTGGCACTCTCAGGCGATGCCTCGGTCGATGCCGCCTCTGCAAACCTCGTGATTTCCGGTCCGGTGAGCTTTGGCACGGCCACCACCCGCACGCTCACCTTCACCGGCGACCATGCCACCACCGTCAGCGGCGTGATCTCAGCAGAGGGCACCACGACCGGAGCACTCGTCAAGACAGGCGCTGGCACGCTGACGCTGACTGGCGCCAACACGTTCGTGGGAACAACCACGATCTCTTCGGGAACCCTTGTCCTCGACGGCTCTCTGGCGTCCGGAAATAGCGTGATGGTCAGCGCCGGAGGAACGCTTGCTGGTTCGGGCACGGCGGATGGACTGGTGACCGTTGCCGGCACGCTCTCTCCCGGAAACAGTCCCGGGACGCTTTCCACGGGCTCGCAGGTGTGGCAGGGTGGGGGAGGGTTCAATTGGCAGTTGAATGATGCCACGGCAGCCGCTGGCACAGGTTACGACACAATTTCCCTCACCGGCAGCCTTGACCTGGCCAGCCTGACAACCGGTGGATTCTCCATCAACCTCTGGAGCCTCTCGGCGGTCGGACCGGACAGCAACGGCGACGCGCTCAACTTCGACGACGCCAACAGCTATTCTTGGACGCTCGTAGCCACAACCGGCGGGATTACCGGGTTTTCTGCAGGAAACTTTGCCATTCATGTGGCAGCAAACAACGGCACGGCAGGATTCAGTAATCCGTATTCCGGCACGTTCAGCATGAGTGTCGGAGGCAATGATCTCCTCCTCAATTACTCAGCCGTCCCCGAGCCGTCCACATGGGGATTGCTGGCCAGTTCGTTGATGGTGCTGGGGCTCATCAGGTGGCGGACCCGGCATGCCTCCACGGTTTCCTAGCTTTTGCGCCCTGGAGCGCAGGAGTTTAGGTGCTGGCTGGTCAGAGCGGATCCAGTCAAAGACTCAGATACCACTCTGAGCACCACCTTTGAGATCGCGCTTTTTTTGGGTGTCATTTTGTCATGCCCGTAAATTTTTCGCCTCCTCAGAGTTGCAGACCCCGACCAAATGCGGGATGCTCCGCCGCTTATGCCGACGACTGAAGCTTCATCCGAGAATCCGAAATCCCCCGAGCCCGTGGACAATCTCCACGTTGTCGGGGTTTCCCGGCTGATCACACCGGCCCGAATCAAAGAGCAGCTTCCGGCGAGCGAGTCCCAGTTACGCTTGGTCACAGAGGCCCGCGATACCGCACGGGCGATCCTCCATGGGAAGGACGACCGGCTTCTCGTCGTGGTCGGCCCCTGCTCGATCCACGATCCAGAGGCCGCGTTGGATTATGCCCGCAGGCTCGCGGTCCTGAGCAGGGAAGTCTCTCACAAGTATTACGTGATCATGCGCGTGTATTTCGAGAAACCGCGCACGACCATCGGCTGGAAGGGACTGCTGAATGATCCGCACCTCGACGACTCGTGCGATGTCGCACACGGCATTGCCCTAGCCCGCAAGTTGCTGCTCGATTTCCTGGATCTCGGGCTCCCGGCAGGCACCGAGTTCCTTGATCCGATCATGCCCCAATACACGGCGGACCTGATCAGTTGGGCTGCCATCGGTGCGCGAACTACCGAATCTCAGACCCACCGCGAAATGGCCAGCGGACTTTCCATGCCGGTCGGTTTTAAAAATGGCACCGACGGCAGTATCCAAACCGCACTGGATGCGATGAAATCCGCCCGCGCCCCGCACAGCTTCCTTGGCATCGACCAAGAAGGAGCAACCAGCATCATCAAAACCGCAGGCAACCCCGACAGCCATATCGTGCTGCGCGGAGGACGCGAGGGCGCGAATTACCATCCGCACCAGATTGCCGCATCGTGCGCGGCCCTCTCCAAAGCTGGACTCCTGCCCTCGCTCATGGTCGATTGCAGCCATGCCAACTCCGGGAAGGACGCCTTCCGGCAACCCGAGGTTTGGAAGAGCATTCTCGGCCAGCGGGCCGAAGGATGCAGGGAGATCATCGGGGCCATGATGGAAAGCAACATCCACGGAGGCAGCCAGCCCCTCAGCCCTTCGCGCGCCGATTTAAAATACGGCGTCTCGATCACCGATGCCTGCCTGGATTGGGAAACGACCGAAGCCCTGCTGCGGACTTGAGCATCGCCGAGACACGGTTTGCAGGGATTGATTTCGAGGGCGCGGGATCGGCACCCGGACGCAGTGACGAGCCCGTGCAAATCGCGGTGGTGCATCTGCTCGACGGAGAGATCACCGACGGACTCTCCACCTACGTGTGCGCCAACAACCCCGTCACCTGGGCCGCGCGCAAAGTGCATGGGATCACGGATGACATGATTGCCAACGCTCCCTCACTCACCGAGCTTTGGCCGGAGGTGCGCGACAACATGACCGGATGTTGGATCGTGGCGCACGGCGCGGCGACCGAAAAACGCTTCCTGCGCGCCTTCCCCTTCCATGGATTCGGCCCATGGGTCGATACCCTGAGCCTCGCCCGGGCGGTGTTTCCCTCGCTGCCCTCCCACTCCCTCGGCGCAGTCATCGAATCCCTTGGCCTCCAAGGCCAACCGGAGATTTGCTGCGAGGGATTCCGCTGGCACGACGCCCGCAGCGACGCCATCGCCTCCCTCGTCCTCCTCCGCCACATCATCGCAACCTGCAACCTCCGCCACGCAGACCCCCAGATTCTTCAGCATCGAAAGGCATAGCCCCCAGCCTGAGACAAAAAACTCTGATTCGCCAGATTGTTTCGCCTGCAAAAAACCCGTCGCCATCCAGGACCTGATTCTGCGTCACGTCGCCATTCCCCGCCTTCCCGAAAAGATCGGCTGCGACCGGGCGTGAGCCAGAAAACAGCAGAAGAGGCCCTCGAATATCGCGAAAAGCGCGAATGTAAGGAACTTGGAATAGCAAATCAGAAGACCGGTTTATTTACGCCTTCCCTTCCTCATCTCATTGATTTCATTCGCGTTGATTCGCTTCATTCGCGGGCAAAATCCGACTCCGGGTTCGAAGCCAGGTTTCCAGGCCTCCCCACCTTGGAAAGAGATCCAACCTGAAGCAGCGGAGGAACAGATGGCGCTTTTTCAGCGCCGCAGGAAGCAGGGCTTCTACTACTTTCCAGAAATCGACCGGGTGATGCTCATGGATACATTCCATCAGTTCTCGGTTCACACAATGGAACTGGGCTGCCGCACGCTGGACGTGCTGCATGTTGCCTGCGCCATCCAACTGTCTCCGGAGGTATTCGTCAGCTTCGATTCCCGTCAGCGTGCGCTTGCGGAACGAGTCGGACTGCGTGTCCAGCCCGAAGCGAAAAATGTGTGATACTTCAAAGGCTTCGCGCAAAGGGGGTCGAGACTACTGGCAGGTTCCCGCAATAAGATGGGCACCCAGATGGAGTTTGTGGGATGCCGGATTGGGCGGAGCCTCAATGCGATAAATCCACCAGCCGATCAAAGCGCCAATGAAGAGCGAGCCATCGACGTTTCACGACAAACTCTTCGTGAAAATAGCCCAAATGCGCAACGGGACCGCCAAACGAGATCATCCCAGGCTTGAGGAACGCTCGAAAGACTTCGCCCAGGTTGTCATTTGTGGCCGCGCTCATTTTTTCCACCCGCTTTGCAACACCCCCGGACCTTCTAAGAATGCGTCATGCGTTCGGCGATGACCCATTCGTCGAATTGTTCCGGGGTGAGGAAGCCGAGGGCGACGGCGGCCTCTTTGAGTCCAGTGTTTTCTTTGTGGGCCTTCTTGGCGATCTGCGCTGCCTTGTCGTAGCCAATGTGCGGGTTGAGTGCGGTCACCAGCATGAGGGAATTTTTCACGTAGCCAGCGATGGTTGCGAGGTGGGGTTCGATTCCCTGAGCGCAATGTTCGTCGAATGACCGACATCCATCGGCGAGGAGGCGAACCGAGTGGAGGAAGTTGTGGATGATGACCGGTTTGAAAACATTGAGCTCGAAGTTGCCTTGGGACGCGGCGATGCCGATGGCGGTGTCGTTGCCCATCACTTGGACAGCGATCATGGTGATGGCTTCGGATTGGGTGGGGTTGACCTTGCCTGGCATGATCGAGGAGCCGGGTTCGTTCGCGGGAAGGGTGAGTTCGCCGATGCCGCACCGCGGACCCGAAGCCAGCCAGCGCACGTCGTTGGCGATTTTCATCAACGCGCAGGCGAGGGATTTGACCGCACCGCTGGCGACCACAAATTCATTGTGAGCCGAGAGCGCGGCAAATTTGTTTGGCGCGGAGCGAAAGGGCTGCCCGGTCAGACCAGCGATTTGTGCGGCAGCCCGATCACCAAATTCTGGAGGGGCATTGAGGCCGGTGCCGACGGCGGTGCCGCCCACCGCCAGCTCGCGCAAGCCGTCGAGAGATTGTTCGATGGCGCGAGAGGCATTGTCCATGAGTGCCACGTAGCCCGAGAATTCTTGGCCGAGCGTCAACGGGGTCGCGTCCTGGAGGTGTGTCCGACCGATTTTGACGATGGTGCGGAACTCCTTCGACTTGCGCTCCAGCGTGTCGCGCAGTTGTTGGACGGCGGGCAGGAGGTTCTCGACCACCACTGAGGAAGCGGCGATCGACATGGCGGTCGGAAAGGTGTCGTTTGAGGACTGCGACATGTTCACATCGTCGTTGGGATGCACGGGAGTTTTGCTGCCCATTTCGCCGCCTGCCAAATCGATCGCACGGTTGGAGATGACCTCATTCGCATTCATGTTGCTTTGCGTGCCACTGCCGGTCTGCCAGATGCGCAAGGGAAAATGCTCATCGAGTTTCCCAGCGATCACTTCGTCTGCTGCCCGCACAATGAGGTCGCATTTCTCCGACGGAAGTTTGCCGAGGTCGCGATTGGCGAGGGCGCAGGCCTTTTTTAGAATGCCAAGTGCCTTGATCAACTCCGGCGGCTTCACATCGTTCCCAATATCAAAGTGGATGAGCGAACGAGCGGTCTGTGCGCCCCAATAGCGATCATTAGGAACTTCAATGGCACCCATCGAATCGGTCTCTAAGCGGTATCCCGGACGGGCGGCGGTGGGAGAAGCGGCTTTCATCGACGACAGACTAGCAGTTTTGCAGGATCGGGCAAACTGTGACATCCGAGGAATACAGCAAGACCGAATTCCCGTGGCACGACTATTATTAGGACAACCTCGACCGGGAGGAGGCCCGAGACCCGGTTGGGAATCAGCACGCAGGGCTTGTCACGCCCGCATCCGCAGGCATTATCCCCCGTGCCATGCG